>JBASRI010000089.1:0-3275 GCA_049273755.1 Thermoanaerobaculia bacterium | reverse complement strand
CATCGAGACCGCGGACGCCGCCACGCGGACGCGGCGCCCGGCCGGCGCGCGCGCTCCCATCATCTGGCTCGGCCTCGACGGTCTCGACTGGGAGCTCCTCGACCGGCTCTCGGCAGAAGGCCGTATGCCCAACTGGAAGCGCCTCACCGGCGAGGGATACACGGCGAAGCTGACGAGCTTCATGCCCGTGCTCTCCCCGGTGGTGTGGACCTCGATCGCCACCGGTGTGGGCCCGGACATCCACCGCGTGCTCGACTTCCAGGAAGCCGACCCGGCGACCGGCCAGAAGGTGCCGATCTCCGGGCGCTCGCGGGCGGTGCCGGCCCTGTGGAATCTGGCTTCGGCCTCCGGGGCGACCGTCGGCGTGGTCGGATGGTGGGCGACGCATCCGGCCGAGGAGGTCAACGGCTTTTTCGTGACTGACCACGCGAGCCCGATCCTCTTCGAGGGCCTCTCGCGGGCCGGTGTGGCCTACCCGGTCTCCCTCGGGGCCGGCGTGGAGCAGATCGTGGCGCGCGACGGCCGGGTCGCCGACCAGGACCTCGCGCCGTACGTCGGCATGTCCGTCTCCGAGATCACCGCGGCCCGCGCGACGGGGGGAGGGCTGCAGAATCCGCTCGTGGCGCTGGCCTCCATCGTCGGCGCCACCCGGGTGCAGCAGCGCATCGCGCGGGACCTCTACGACCGCAACCTGCCGGACCTCATGGTCCTCTACCTCGAGGGCACCGACGGGATCGGCCACGTCTTTGCGGCCTTCGTTCCGCCGAAGATGTCGTGCGTTTCGGACGACGAGTTCGCCAAGTACCGGAAAGCCGTCGACCAGTACTACGCGATGGTCGATCGCGTGATCGGCCAGTGGATGCGCCGGGCCGAGGAGGACGGCGCCACGCTCGTCGTCAACTCCGACCACGGCTTCAAGTGGGGCGAGGACCGGCCGTGCGAGCGCTCGTCGCTGAATCCGGCGACCGCGGCGTTCTGGCACCGGCTCGACGGCGTCTTCGCGGCCTGGGGGCCGCGGGTGCGCCGCGGGCTTCCGCGCGGCTCGGCCTCCGTCTTCGACGTCGCTCCCACGGTGGCCGCGCTCCTGGGGCTGCCGCAGGAACGGCGGTGGAAGGGGAGTCCGATCAAGGCCGCGTTCTCGGACCTGCCGGCGCCGCGGAAGGCGGACTCGTTCGGCACGGTGGCGGTCCGGCGCGTCCAGGCGGAGGCGCCGTCCGAGAAGGACGCCAGCGAGTACGCCGCGCGGCTGCGCGCCCTGGGTTATCTCTCCGGCGGCGAGCCCTCGAAGGTCGCCACGGAGGGCGGCACGGCGCCGGGGCTGACGGAGGGAGGCTGGAACAACCTCGGGGTGTACCTGCGCGAGTCCGGCCGGCTCGGCGAAGCCGAAACCGCGTTCCGGAAAGCGCTTTCCTTGCGGCCGGCATACGCCTCCCCGATCTTCAACATGGCCGTCCTCTACCGCCAGCGCGGCGAGGACGCGAAGGCGATCGACTGGCTGATCCGGGCGCTCGAGGCGGGCCACGCCGATCCGGGAGGCACGGCGCTGCACTGGTTCGACGACTACACCCGGCGGGGCAAGCCGGCGCGGGGCCGCGAGGTGCTGGAGCGGGCGAGCACTCTCTACCCGCAGAACGAGACGCTCGGCCGGGAGCTCGGCATCGTGCGCTTCAAGGCCAAGGACTGCGAGGGCGCCCGGCAGGCCGTGGCCCGGTTCGAAGCCACGACTCAGAATCCCGACACGCTGAACGCCCTGGCCCTCTTCGACACGTGCCTGGGCCGGAAGGACGAGGCGGTCGCCCTTTTCCGCAAGTCCCTGGCCTTGAAGCCCGGCCAGTCGGGCGTGATCGAATCGCTGAATCTGCTACAAGGGGTTCCGCCAACGGGCCCCTGAGCCAACCGAAAGGGAGTCGATGAAAACGCGCGCATTCGGACTGTGTCTCCTCGTGATCCCGGGCGGTCTCGCGGCCGCCTCCGCCTCGGCGCAGGCGAAGCCCTCCGCATCCGCCACGAGCCTGGAGGCGCGTCTGCCCGCCTACCTCGTCCACTACCTGCCCTTCGATCCGGCTTCGAAGGTCGCCGTCGAGAAGGCGCCCGAACAGCTCGCGGGCTTCCAGGCCTACAAGGTCAAGCGCACGGGCAAGTACCCCAAGCTCGCGGTGGACAAGACGATCTGGGTCTCGGGGGACGGACGGTGGATGTTCGACGGCGAGACCATGGCCAACCCCAATCCGAGGCCGGTCCAGACCGCGGCGGATCTGGCGTGGATCGAGAAGAAGACGTCCGACGTCTACCGAACGCGCGCCCGCGCATTCCTGGTTCCTGAGCGCGACACCGCGGGCCTGAAGGGCGTCGGGATCGCGGTCGAGTCCGGTTTCGGGCCGGTCCGCGTCCCGGGGTACGTGACGCCGGACGGCACGCGCTACTTCGGCGGCATGCTCTGGGATCTCCAGATGGATCCCCGGGAGGAGCGCAAGAAGGGCATCGACCTCTCGCAGGGGCGCTTCGAAGGCAAACCCGACGGCAAGATCACGATCGTCGAGTTCGCCGACATGGAGTGCGGGTACTGCCGCTACCGCGGACTCCAGATGGATGCCCTGCTCGAGGCCAATCCCGGGCTTTCCTACAAGCGCTATTACAAGTTCTTCCCGCTCTGGTTCTCGCACGTCTGGTCCATGAAGGCGGCCTCCGCGGCGGACTGCATCTGGCGGTTCGCCAAGCAGGCGATGTTCGCCTTCAAGAAGCAGGTCTACGCCCAGCAGCCCGTGCTGACGGTGTCGGGGATCGACGAGCTGGCGCTGACCTTCGCGGAGGCCTCGGGCATCCCGCGGGCCGATTTCCTGGCCTGCTACCTGCGCGACGAAAGCCTCGCCAACGTCCGCCGCGACCTCGAGGAGGGCCAGCGCCTCGGCGTGAAGTCTACGCCGACCTACTTCATCGACGGCACCGAGATCACCTGGATCGAGGACAAGGTGATGGAGGAATTCCTGCGGACGAAGGACTCGAGTCTGAAGTCGATCGAGTATCTGAAGCCGTAGTTTGTCGTCCCGAGGAGTGGAGCGACGAGGGATCCCTTTCTAAGCTGCACGATCGCTTCAAAGGGATCCATCGCGCTCGGGATGACAGAGCATCTCGTCTCCCGTCCCTACGGCTCGAACGGGATCGGCACCGTCAGCCAGGTCCGCACGGGAACGCCGGCCTTCACCGCCGGGGTGAAGGCCCATCGACGCACGGCGGAGACCGCCGCCTCGTCGAGACCGCCGCGCGCGCCGCGGAGC
>JBASRI010000086.1:0-2048 GCA_049273755.1 Thermoanaerobaculia bacterium | reverse complement strand
TACCCGGCCGAAGGCCGGCGGTATCACGAGGTTGACTGAGCCGGAGACTCGACCTAACGGATAATCAAGCGCCACCTGCCCGTAGCTCAGCCCGGATAGAGCAACGGCCTTCTAAGCCGTAGGTCGGGAGTTCGAATCTCCCCGGGCAGGCCATTCTTTTGTCATCCCGAGCGGAGCGAGGGATCCCTTTGAAGTCTCGGAGCGGCTACTAAAGGGATGAACGCCACGCTTCGCGCGACGTTGCCTACTGCTGGGGGTCTGCCTCTGGTGGTCGGCTATCTCGTCGCTGCGCTCCTCGGGATGACAAGGCTGTCAGCCTTACGCCCTCACCCAGCCGTACTGCGTGTTGCTGCGCGCGGCCAGGCCGGACTCGCCGTACGTCTTCCGGAGCCGGTCGAATGCTTAGTTGAGCGCGCCCGGAAGGCCCTTCCAATCGGCGAGGAGGCGGTCGAGATCGGCGCGGGCGCGGGCGTACGCTTGGCGCTGAATCGTGGTCGGAGCCGCGTCGGCGCCGTCGACCGCGATCAGGATCGCGCCGAGCAGGCTGTTGATTCCGGCAAGTCCGCCCCTCCGCCCCTCCCCCGTCTCGATACGCTTGGCGGGGATGTCCGCATCGCGGAGCGCGTCGGCCGCCGCCCCCGAGGCGTGCTCCTTGCGCGCGGCCAGGTCCTTGCGAAGCGCGCGCACGCGCTGCAGCGCATCCCAGGACTCTCCCATCGCGGAGACGACCTGGCGCTCGAACGCGAACCGCTCCGCCAGGACCGCAGGCGCCGCGGACACGCGCGGGTCGAGCGTGAGCGAAAGCGGCTGCTCCTGCCGCTCCCCGTCGACGGTCAGGCGCACCGTGTAGCGCCCCGGCAGCGCGAGCGGGCCTCGCGGCTCGATCGGCGTGTCCTCGCCCGACACCGCCGCGATCGAGTATTCGTAGTGATCGGCTTTCGGACGCGGATAGCGCAGGTCCCAGCGGAAGCGGTGGTGGCCCGCCTCCACGGACGGCGGCGGCGGCGGGTGAAGGTAGAGATCCGTGAAGTAGCGGCGCACCTCGAGCTTCTCGGGAGGATCATCGCTCGAGAACGCGCGCACGATCTCTCCCCTCTCGTCGAGGACTTCGAGCTTGACCGACGCCGCCTTCCTTCCGAGCACGTAGTCGATCACCGCTCCGGCGGGAGGGTTCTTGCCTACGGGCGTCTCGGGAGGCAGCGGCGTGTCCCGGTTCATGTTGGCGCGCAGGCGGATCGCGGAATCGTGAGGGAAGAGCCGCGCCGGGGTCCCGGCCGTCGCCGCAGTGATCTGGCGCAGCGGCGTCACGTCGTCGAGCACCCAGAGGCCGCGGCCCTGCGTTGCGATGACGAGATCGGCGCCCTTGACCTTCAGGTCGCCGACCCAGCAGGTCGGGAGATTCGACTGCAGGCTCTGCCAGTGGCCTCCGTCGTCGAACGATACAGAGACTCCCGTGTCCGTGCCGGCGTAGAGCAGTCCCTTGCGGACGGGGTCCGAGCGCACGGCCATCGTGAAGCCGGGATTGGGGAGGCCCGCCGAGATCTCCTGCCAGCTCCCGCCGTAGTCGCGCGTCCGATAGGCGCGCTGCGTGAAGTCGTCCCGCCGGTGGGCATCCACCGCGGCATAGGCCACGCCCGGCTCGAGGGACGAGACGTCGATCGTCGAAATCTTGCTCCAGGCGGAGAGATTCTTCGGCGTGACGTTCTTCCAGGTCTTTCCGCCGTCGCGGGTCAGCTGCACGAGACCGTCGTCGGTGCCGATCCAGATCTCCTGCGGGTCGAGCGGCGAGAGCGCGATCGTGAAGATCACGCCGAAGCCGCAGGGCCTGGCGTTCTCGAGGGTGACCTCGCCGTCGCAACCCCTCGCGTTGGGATCGGCGCCGGAGAGGTCCGGGCTCGCCTTCTCCCAGCTTGCGCCCTCGTCGAGCGACCGCAGCAGATACTGCGAGCCGGTGTAGAGGGCGTGCGGGGGCTTCGGCGACACGGCCAGCGGGAAGACCCAGGCCCACCGGTAGAGTCCCGGGACCGGGCGGCGGCCGTACGTGCTCT
>JBASRI010000085.1:0-3247 GCA_049273755.1 Thermoanaerobaculia bacterium | reverse complement strand
AGATCGCGCAGTCGGCCCGGGAGGGCGGCGCCGTCGAGACTTTTCCCGCCGACGTGCGCGAGCCGAACGCCGCCTCGGCGCTGGTCGCTCGCGCCGCCGAGCGCTTCGGCCACGTGGACGGCCTGGTCAACAACGCCGCCGGCAACTTCCTGGCCTTCTCCGAGGAGCTCACGCCCAACGGATTCGACGCCATCGTGCGCACCGTCCTCTACGGCACCGTAAACTGCACGTTGGCCTTGGGCCGGCACCTGCTCGCGCGGCGGGCTCCGGGCTCCGTCGTCTCGATCGCGACCACGTACGCCTGGACCGGCACCGCCTACGCGCTGCCGTCGGCCTGCGCAAAGGCCGGCGTGCTGGCCATGACGCGCTCGCTCGCCGTCGAGTGGGGACACGCCGGCATCCGCCTGAACGCCATCGCACCGGGGCCGATCCCGACTGAGGGCGCGTTCTCGCGCCTCCTCGCCAGCCCGGCCGCGGAGAAGAATGCCCGGGAGCGCATCCCGCTGGGCCGTTTCGGCAAGCCCGAGGAGATCGCCAACCTCGCGATCTTCCTCCTCTCGGACCTCTGCCCGTACCAGACCGGCGACTGCGTCACGATGGACGGAGGCGAGTGGCTCGCGGGGGCCGGCGAGTTCTCGGACTACCGCAGGGTTCCGCGCGAGACGCTCAAGGCCGGCTTCGACGCGATGAAGCCGAAGAAGCGATGACGCCGGACCCGCGCCCGGACTACGGGCTCGACGCGCCGGGCGTCGTGCGGAATCTCCTGCTCGGAGGAGCCGCGGGGCTCGCGCTCTGGATCGCCGGCATCGCCGGGCTCTGGTCCGGCGAGTGGGTCCCGGGCCCGATCGGCGGAGTCACGTTCCGATTCCCGCTGACGCGCATGGGGCTGTGGGCGGGAGCGGGGATGACGGCGAGTACGCGGCGGTCCTCGCCGCGCGCGGGTGCGAAGACGTCCGGCGCCTGGGGTCGCGCGCCGGCTCGCTCTTTCTCGCGCTCGTCACGGTAGGATCGCTGCGCCCGGCCATCCTCGTGGCCAGAAAAAAAGCCGGGGACGCCCAAGGCGGCCCGAACTAGGATGGCCCGAGTGGCGAAGGAGGGCTCGTGAGACACCTCGTCTTGGGCGGAACCGGAACCGTGGGGAGCCTCGTCGTCGCGGGACTCCTGAAAAAGGGCGAGACCGTGCGCGTCCTGACGCGGGACCCGCAGAAGGCGAAGGCGCTGCCGAAGGGCGCCACCGCGGTCCTGGGCGACCTCGCGAATCACGATACGTACGCGAAGATCTTCGTCGACTACGACCACCTGTTCCTGCTGAACGCGAACGGCCCCACGGACCTGATGGAGGGCCTCGCGGCCGTCAACGAGGCCCGGCGGACCGGGGCGAAACGGGTCGTCCATCTCTCGATCCACGACGTCGAGAAGGCGCCTGAGGCGCCGCACTTCGCGTCGAAGATCGCGGTCGAGGCGGCTTTGAAGGAGAGCGGGCTGCCCTACACGATCCTGCGGCCCAACAACTTCTACCAGAACGACTACTGGTGGAAGGACGCGCTCCTGCAGTATGGCGTCTACCCCCAGCCGATCGGCGACGTCGGCCTCTCGCGCGTGGACACGCGCGACATCGGCGAGGCCGCGGTCCGGGCGCTGACCGAGGCGGGCCACGTGGGCAAGACCTACGCCCTCGTGGGGCCCGACGCCGTGACCGGCCAGGACTGCGCGCGCGAGTTCTCGGAAGCGCTCGGCCGCAAGATCGTCTATGGGGGCAACGACCTCGACGCGTGGGCGAAGAGCTCGCGCGCGTACATGCCGGCGTGGGCCGTTTACGACTACGCCCTCATGTACGACATGTTCCAGAAGAAGGGGCTCAAGGCCACCCCCGCCCAAATCGAGGAGACCCGGACGATCGTCGGCCACGCGCCGCGCAAGTTCCGGGACTTCGTCAGAGAGGCCGCCGCCGGCTGGGCGTAGGGGCGGCCCTCGCGGCCGCCTGGGCGGGGGCGGCCGCCCCTACGTTGGTTCGCGCCGGTCTACGCCGCGAAGGCTTCGGCCAGGAACTGCTCGAGCTCCCGCTTGTGGATTGCGGCGTTGCCGGTGGCCGGAGACGGCGCGGCGGGACGGCCGACGTACGCGAGCACGCCCTGCTGCAGGAACTCCGCGGCGCGCTCCGCGACGAAGCTCCAGGCGCCCATGTTCTTCGGCTCCTCCTGGACCCAGACGAAGCGCCGCGCGGACGGGTAGGCCCCGAGGATCGCCATCAGGCGCTCTTTCGGGAACGGATAGAGCTGCTCCACACGCACGATCGCCGTCTTGAAGTCTCCCCGCTTCTCCCTCTCGGCGCGCAGGTCGTAGTAGACCTTGCCGCTGCACAGGAGGACGCGCTCGACGAGGCCGCGGTCGGCGACCTCGGGATCGTCCAGACAGACGCGGAAGCCTCCCTGCGTCAGCGCCTCGAGCGGGGAGCCGGCCGCCGGCAGCCGTAGGAGGCTCTTGGGCGTGAAGAGAACGAGCGGTCTGGCCTGAGGCTGCCGCATCTGGCGGCGCAGCAGGTGGAAGTACTGGGCGGGCGTGGTCGCGTTGACCGCCTGCATGTTCCCGTCGGCGCAGAGCTGCAGGTACCGCTCGATGCGGGCGCTCGAGTGCTCCGGCCCCTGCCCCTCCGAGCCGTGCGGAAGCAGCATCCCCAGGCGCGAGCGCTGGCGCCACTTGTCCTCGGCCGAGGCGATGAACTGGTCCACGATTACCTGCGCGCCGTTGGCGAAGTCGCCGAACTGCGCCTCCCAGAGGACGAGCGCCTCGGCCCACTCGACGCTGTAGCCGTAGTCGAACCCCAGAACCGCGAACTCGGAGAGCGGGCTGTCCACGGCCTCGAAGAACGCCTGCTTGGGTCCCAGTGTGGAAAGCGGCGTCCAGGTCTCGCCCGTGGCCGTGTCGTAGAAGACGGCGTGGCGCTGCGAGAAGGTGCCGCGGCTGGAGTCCTGGCCGGAGATCCGGATGGGCGTGCCTTCGATCAGCAGCGAGCCGAAGGCCAGCGCCTCGGCGGTGCCCCAGTCGAGCGCCAGCGCGCCCTCGGTCATCTTGGCCCGGCGCGCGAGCTGCTGGACCATCTTCGGGTTGAGGTGGAACCCGGGCGGGACGGTCGTCAGCACGCGCCCGATCGCCGCCAGCGTCTCGCGGGGGACGCCCGTCTCCAATTCCACGACCGTCTCGGCCTGGGCCGGCGCGGAGGGCGCCTCGGGGCGCGCGCGGCGGGCGG
>JBASRI010000084.1:0-13473 GCA_049273755.1 Thermoanaerobaculia bacterium | reverse complement strand
CCCTCGCGCACGCCGTCAACGCCGCGCTCGGAAACGTCGGCCGTACGGTGGTGTACGCCGAACCGGCCGCCGCCCCGATCCCGCAGTCGGGCGCGCTCGCCGCCCTCGCCTCCGACATGAAGGCCGGCCGGGTCTCGACTCTCGTGATCGTCGGGGGCAACCCCGTGTTCGACGCCCCGGCCGATGTCGCCTTCGCCGACGCGATGCAGAAGGTCGGCCTGCGCATCCACCTGGGCCTCTACGACGACGAGACCTCGCGCCTGTGCCACTGGCACGTCCCCGAGGCGCACCCGCTCGAGAGCTGGAGCGACGCGCGCTCGCTCGACGGCACGGTGACGATCCTGCAGCCGTTGATCGCTCCTCTCTTCGCCGGCAAGACCGCCCACGAGCTCGTCGCCGCCTTCTCCGACCAGCCCGAGAAGAGCGCCCACGACATCGTCAAGGAGAGCTGGCGAGGCAAGCTGCCGGGCGCCGACTTCGACGCCGCCTGGCGCAAGGCCCTCCACGACGGACTCGTCGAAGGCTCCGCCTTCCCCGCCAAACCGGTGACGATGCGCGCCGGCGTCCCACCAGGAACCAGAAACCAGAAAGCAGAAACAGGTCTGACCCTCCTCTTCCGCCCCGACCCCACCGTTTGGGACGGCTCTTACGCCAACAACGGCTGGCTCCAGGAGCTCGCCAAGCCCCTCACGAAGCTGACGTGGGAGGGCGCCGCGTTGATCGCCCCGGTGACGGCGCAAAAGCTCGGCGTGACGACTGAGGACGTCGTCGAGCTCTCGATTGCGGGTCGCAAGATCGAGGCGCCAGTCTGGGTCATGCCCGGCCAGGCCGAGGATTGCGTCACGGTCCACTTCGGCAACGGGCGCACGCGCGGCGGCAAGGTCGCCAACGGGAAGGGGTTCGACGCCTACCTCCTTCGCGCGTCCGGCGGCCTCTGGGCCACCCGGGGCCTCGAGGTCAAGAAGACGCTCCGGCGCGCAACCCTCGCGACCACGCAGCACCACTGGAGCATGGACGGCCGCGACCCCGTGCGCGCGGTCTCGGCGGCGGCCTACCGCCGGGATCCCGAGGTCGTCGCGAAAATGGGCCCGGAGCCCCCCGGCCCGCGCGAGACGCTGTACCCGAAGCTCCCCACCGGCGGCTACGCCTGGGGGCTCTCGATCGACCTCTCGGCCTGCGTGGGCTGCAACGCGTGCGTCATCGCCTGTCAGTCCGAGAACAACATCCCGGTCGTCGGCAAGGACCAGGTCGCGCGCGGGCGCGCCATGCAGTGGATCCGGATCGACCGCTACTACAAGGGCGATTTGGACAACCCGGAGACTCTGCACCAGCCCTTGACCTGCATGCACTGCGAGAACGCGCCGTGCGAAGTCGTCTGCCCGGTCAACGCCACGGTGCACAGCGCTGAAGGCCTGAACCAGATGGTCTACAACCGGTGCGTCGGCACGCGGTACTGCTCGAACAACTGCCCGTACAAGGTGCGGCGATTCAACTTCTTTCTCTACTCCGACTTCAAGACCGAGATCACGAAGATGGTCCGCAATCCCGAGGTCACCGTCCGCAGCCGCGGCGTGATGGAGAAGTGCTCGTATTGCGTCCAGCGGATCAACCGCGCGCGCTATGCCGCGGAGAAGGAGAACCGCCCGATCCGCGACGGCGAGATCGCGACCGCGTGCCAGCAGGCCTGCCCCGCGCAGGCGATCACGTTCGGAAACATCCAGGATCCCGAGAGCGCCGTTTCGAAGCTCCGCGCCGAGAAGCGGACCTACGGCGTCTTGGCCGAGCTCGGCACGCGGCCGCGCACGACCTACCTCGCCTCGCTCTCGAACCCGAACCCGGCTCTGTCCGGCGCCGAGCCGGCGCCCAAGAAAGAAGGCGCATGAGCGACGTCCGGCCGCCGTCCCCGCCCCGGAAGTCCCCGCCTCCGACGGGAGCGATCCTGGCGCCCGGCTACACGTTCACGACGCTCACCGACAAGCTCGCCTCGATCGCGCTCTCGCGGCGCACGCCGAAGGCCTGGTTCTTCGGAGCGGCCGTCGGATTCGCGCTGACGATGGTGCTCCTGGCGGGGGTCACGTGGCTGCTGTTCCGGGGCATCGGCGTCTGGGGCGTGAACCAGCCCGTGGGATGGGGTTTCGAGATCGTCAACTTCGTCTGGTGGATCGGCATCGGGCACGCGGGCACGCTGATCTCCGCGATCCTCCTGCTGCTGCGCCAGCCCTGGCGCAACTCGATCAACCGGTTCGCCGAGGCGATGACGATCTTCGCCGTGGCGTGCGCGGGTCTCTATCCGGCTCTCCACACCGGCCGGCCGTGGCTCGACTACTGGCTCATCCCCTACCCCAACACGATGGGCATGTGGCCCAACTTCCGCAGTCCCCTGATCTGGGACGTCTTCGCGGTCTCGACCTACGCGACGGTGTCGCTGCTTTTCTGGTACGTCGGGATGATCCCGGACCTGGCGACCCTGCGCGATCGCGCCAAGAAACTCTGGGCCAAGCTCCTCTACGGGGGCCTCGCGATGGGCTGGCGCGGCTCGGCGCGGCACTGGCACCGCTACGAGACGGCCTCGCTGCTGCTGGCCGGACTCGCGACGCCCCTCGTCGTCTCGGTGCACACCGTCGTGTCGTTCGACTTCGCCGCGGGCATCGTGCCCGGCTGGCACGCCACGATCTTCCCGCCGTACTTCGTGGCCGGCGCCATCTATGCCGGCTTCGCCATGGTGCTCACGCTCGCGATCCCGCTGAGGAAGATCTACGGCCTCCAGGACTTCATCACCATGAAGCACCTGGACAACATGGCCAAGATCCTCCTCGCGACCGGGCTGATCGTGGGCTACGGCTATGTCGTCGAAGCCTTCATGGCCTTCTACAGCGGCAACACGTACGAGCGCTTCACGATCTGGAACCGCCTCCACGGGCCGTACAAGCACATGTACTGGGCGCTGCTGTTCTGCAACCTCGTCGCCCCGCAGTTGCTCTGGTTCCGCAAAGTCCGGCGCACCGTCCCGGCGCTCTTCGCCGTCGCCATGGTCGTCAACGTAGGCATGTGGCTCGAGCGTTACGTGATCGTCGTCGTCAGCCTGGCCCGCGACTACCTGCCCTCGTCGTGGGGTATGTACAAAGGGACGATCTTCGACTGGGCGACCTACGTCGGCTCGATCGGGCTCTTCCTCGCGCTGATGTTCCTGTTCATCCGGCTGCTGCCGATGATCTCGATCTTCGAGATGCGGGCCATCCTCCCGGAGGCCAAGGTCGCGGAGGAAGAGCCATGAGCGCGCCCCTCTACGGGCTCATGGCCGAGTTCGAGAACCCCCAGGACCTCGTCGAGGCCGCGCGGCACGCCCGCGAAGCCGGCTTCACGAAGCTCGACGCGTACTCGCCCTATCCGATCGAAGCGTTGGCCGAAGCCCTCGACATCCACGACCGCAAGCTCCCGGCGGTCGTGCTCGGAGGCGGAATCCTCGGCGGACTCTGCGGCTACGCCCTCTGCTACTGGTGCTCCGTGATCGCGTATCCCTTGAACGTGGGCGGCAAGCCCTTCCACAGCGCGCCGGCGTTCATCGTTCCCACGTTCGAGACCACGATTCTCTTCGCGGCGTTTGCGGCGGTCCTCGGCATGCTCGGCTTGAACGGCCTGCCGATGCCCTACCACCCCGTCTTCAACGCACCCCGCTTCGCCCTGGCCTCGCGCGACCGCTTCTTCCTCTGCATCGAGGCCAGGGACCCCAAGTTCCACCACGACGAGACCTGGGCGTTTCTCACGAGGCTCGGGCCGAGAGTCGTGATGGATGTGGAGGAATAAGTGAGGGCGCGCCGCCTGGCAACAACGGTTCTGGCGGGCATGCTCGCGATCGGCGGCGCGGCCTGCAGAAGAGACATGCAGGACCAGCCGAAGTACAAGAACCTGCGGGGGTCGGCGTTCTTCGACGACGCGCGCTCGGCGCGGCCCGTCGTCGAGGACACGGTGGCCCGGGGAGCGCTCGTGGGGGACCAGCGCTTCCTGACGGGAAAGGAGAACGGACAACCGGTCGCAACGCTGCCCGTGCCCCTGACCCGGGCCCTTCTCGAGCGCGGGCGCGACCGCTACCAGATTTACTGCACGCCCTGCCACGGCTTGACCGGCGACGGCCTCGGAATGGTGGTCCAGCGCGGCTACCGCCAGCCGCCGGCCTTCACCATCGACCGGCTGCGCGAAGCGCCCGTCGGCTACTTCTACGACGTGATGACGCACGGCTTCGGCTCGATGATGGACTACGCGGCCCAGATTCCGCCGGGGGACCGTTGGGCCATCGCGGCCTACGTCCGCGCGCTGCAGCTCTCGCAGCGCACGACGCTCGCCGACGTGCCGGAGAACGCGCGCCCAGCGCTGGAGAGCCCCGACGCTCCCGGCAAGCCGCCGGGCTTTCCGGTGGACTCGGACGACTGGAGAAAGGCTCTCGAGCTCGAGAAGAAGCTCGAGGCGCCGGAGAGGAAGCACGGGTGAGCGCTCGGCTTCCGGAAGATCCGGCTCTGCCCGAGGCCGCGGGCCGCTTTGCGAGCCGCGCGCTCGTGGTCGGCATCGTCGCGCGGGCCGGCGCCGCGGTCGGGGCCTTCGCGAACCCGGATCAATTCTTCCGCTCGTATCTCCTGGCCTTCGTGTTCTGGAACGGCCTGGCCGTCGGTTCGCTGGCCGTCCTGATGCTGCAGTACCTGACGGGCGGCGCCTGGGGCATCGCCATCCGGCGCGCGCTCGAGGCGGCCACCCGGACGCTGCTGCTGACGGCGCTGGCCTTCGTGCCGATCGCCCTGGGCATGGACCGTCTCTACGAGTGGACGCACGCGGAGGAGGTCGCCCACGACCCGAGCCTGAAGCAGAAGGCCTTCTACCTGAACCCGCCGTTCTTCCTGGTGCGCACGGCGGTCGCATTCGGGGCATGGCTGCTGATCGCGTACTTCCTCAACAAGTGGTCGCGCGAGCAGGACGGCAGCGACGACCACCGGGCGATCGACCGCAAGCTCCAGCTCCTCTCGGGCGGCGGCCTCGTCGTCTTCGCGCTGACCGTGACGTTCACGTCGGTGGATTGGGTGATGTCGCTCGAGCCGCACTGGTACTCGACGATGTACGGCGTCCTCTTCATGGTCAGCCAGGCCCTGGGCGCGCTGGCTCTGGCCACGCTGACGGTCGTCCGTCTCTCGGAGCGCGCGCCGCTGTCGGAGTTCCTCGGCGGGCGGATCCGCCACGACCTCGGCAAGATGCTCTTCGCGTTCACGATGTTCTGGGCGTACGTCAACTTTTCTCAGTACCTGATCGTGTGGTCGGGGAACATCCCCGAAGAGATCTCGTGGTACCTGGCCCGGTTCCGCGGCGGCTGGGGGTGGATCGGCCTGGCGGTTCTGATCTTCCACTTCGTCGTTCCCTTCCTGCTGCTGCTTCCGAAGCAGGCGAACCGCAACCCGAGGCTGCTGTCGCTGGCCGCCACGCTGCTCGTGGTGATGCGGTTCGTGGACACGGCGTGGCTGGTTCTGCCGGCGTTCTCGAAGGGGGCGCTCTCCCTTCACTGGATGGACATCGCGGTGCCCGCGGGCCTGGGTGGCATCTGGCTCTCCTTCTACGCCCGCACGCTCTCAACTCGTCCGCTCTTGCCCGAGCACGACCCGGGTTTCGAGGAGGCTCTCGCGCATGGACGTGAATAAGCCCGCGCCGCCGCCGCACGGCGTCGCCGCCGAGCCCGACCGGGTTTCCTCGAAGGTCGTGCTGGGCTTCGGCGTCCTGATCGTCGTGCTCGGCACGATCGCGATGGTCCTGGTGGCGTTGATCTTCAAGGGCCTCGAGCGCGGGGCCGATCGAAAGGACGAAGCCTCGGTGGCCGCCGCCGGCCTTCAGGCGCGGCAGGACCTCGTGCCGCCGGCGCCGCGCCTCCAGGTCTACCCCGTCCGGCACTGGAAGGACTTCCAGGCCGCCGAGGCCGCGCGTCTCTCGAGCTACGGCTGGATGGACCGCTCGGCCGGCGTCGTCCACGTCCCGATCGAGCGAGCCATGGAGCTGATCGAGAAGCGCGGAGTCGGACCGTTGCCGGCCGCGCCGATGGCGATGCCGCAGGTGCCGACGCCCGCGGCGCCGGAGGTGAGGAAGTGACTTTTGTCATCCCGAGCGCAGCGAGGCAGCCGACCACCAGAGGTAGACCTTCAGCAGTAGGCAACGACGGGCAGAGCCCGGCGTTCATCCCTTTGGAGTCGTTATGCGGCTCCTAAAGGGATCCCTCGTCGCTGCGCTCCTCGGGATGACAATGAGCGCCTTCCTCTCCGCCCAGTCGATGGCGCCGCCTCCCGGTCAGATCGTACGCGCCGACGAGAAGCCCGAGATCCTGAAGCAGATCGGCATCGACCAGCGCCTGAACGAGCAACTCCCGCTTTCGCTCGTCCTGCGCGACGAGATCGGACGATCCGTGCGCCTCGGGGACGCGTTCGGAAAGCGGCCGGTGATTCTTGCGCTCGTCTATTACAACTGCCCGATGCTCTGCACGCAGGTCTTGAACGGCCTGATCGGGGCGCTCAATGTGATGTCGCTCGAGGCCGGCCGCGACTTCGACGTCGTGGCCGTCAGCTTCGACCCGCGCGAGACGCCGGCGATGGCGGCCGCGAAGAAGGAGGCCTATCTCTCGCGCTACAAGCATCCGGCGGCCGCGGCCGCCTGGCACTTCTTCACCGGCGACGCCGCGGCGATCGAGGCCCTGACGAAGGCCGTCGGCTTCCGGTACCGCTACGACGCCGCAAACGAGCAGTTCGCGCACGCCAGTGCGATCTTCGTCGCGACCCCGGACGGCCGGCTCGCGCGCTACTTCTACGGCATCGAGTACGCGCCGCGGGACCTGCGCCTGGGCCTCGTCGAGGCCTCGGCCGGCCGGATCGGCACGCCGGTCGACCAGATCCTCCTGTACTGCTTCCACTACGACCCGGCAAGCGGCAAGTACGGCGCCGTCATCGTCAACATCGTGCGGCTCGCGGGGGCGGCGACGGTCCTGGCCATCGCTCTCGGGATCTGGGCGATGTCCCGCCGCCGCGCGCGCGCCCTGCGCGCGGTTTCCGGAGGCGTCCGCTGATGCCGTTCTTCCCGGAGGAAGCCTCCACCTTCGCGCGCCACGTCGACGCCCTTTACGTCTTCCTGATCCTCGTCACGGCGTTCTTCTCGCTCCTGATCGGCGGGCTCGTCGTCGTCTTCGCGATCAAGTTCCACCGGCGCTCCCCCGACGAGGTCGCGACCGAGGTTCACGAGTCCCAGCTTCTCGAGATCGTCTGGACCGTGATCCCCTTCTGCCTCACGCTCGTGATGTTCGCCTGGGGCGCGTTCGTCTACTTTCGCATCACCCGTCCGCCGGCCAACGCCATGGACATCTACGTCATCGCGAAGCAGTGGATGTGGAAGCTCCAGCACACCGACGGGCACCGGGAGATGAACGAGCTTCACGTTCCCGTGGGCGTGCCCGTGCGCCTGACGATGGCCTCCGAGGACGTGATCCACAGCTTCTACGTGCCCGCGTTCCGCTTCAAGCGTGACGTGGTGCCCGGGAGCTTCTCGACGGCCTGGTTCGAGGCGTCGAAGCCCGGCAAGTACCACCTCTTCTGCGCCGAGTACTGCGGGACGCGGCACTCCAACATGATCGGGTGGGTCTACGCCATGAAGCCGACCGACTACCAGGCGTGGCTGGCCGGGGGCTCCCCCGGCGAGTCGCTCGCCGCGGCCGGCGCCAAGCGCTTCGTCGAGCACGCCTGCAACACGTGTCACGGCGACCAGCCGGGAGCGCGCGGCCCCTCGCTCGTCGGGATTTTCGGCAAGCCGACGCAGCTCCAGGGCGGCCAGACGGTCCTCGTCGACGAGAGCTACATCCGGGAGTCGATCGTGAACCCGCAGGCCAAACTCGTGGCCGGCTACCCGCCAATCATGCCGACCTACCAGGGGCTCATCAGCGAGGAGAGCCTCTTGCAGCTCGTCGCGTACGTCAAATCGCTCTCGTCGGCGCCTCCGGCCGGATCCGCGGCCTCCGCGGCCCCGGCCACTACCCCGGAAAGGAAGTCCACTCGGCCATGAACACCACGACGGCTCCGGCCTCGCAGCGCCTCAATTACCTGAACGCGAGCTACGGCGTGAAGTCGTGGCTGCTGACGACCGACCACAAGCGCATCGCGATCCTGTACCTGATCGGCGTCACGTTCTTCTTCGCGCTCGGCGGCATCGCTGCAGCATTGATCCGGCTGGAGCTGCTGACGCCGGCGGGGGACGTGTTCCAGGCCGAGACGTACAACCGGATCTTCACGACGCACGGCGTCCTGATGGTCTTCTTCTTCCTGATCCCGGCCATTCCGGGCGTGCTCGGGAACTTTTTGATCCCGCTCATGATCGGGGCCAAGGACGTGGCCTTCCCGCGCCTGAACCTGCTGTCCTGGTACCTCTTCATCATCGGAGGCCTGATGGCGCTGTGGGCCGTCGTGCACGGCGGCGTGGACACGGGTTGGACGTTCTACACGCCCTACTCGACGGTGTACTCCAACGGCTGGGTCGTCGTGACGGCGGTCGCCATCTTCATCAACGGCTTCTCCTCCATCCTGACGGGCCTGAACTTCGTCGTCACGCTCCACACCATGCGCGCGCCCGGCATGACCTGGATGCGGATGCCGCTCTTCTGCTGGGGAATGTACGCGACCGCGATCATCCAGATCCTGGGCACGCCCGTCATCGCGATCACGCTGCTTCTGGTCGCGGCCGAGCGCATCTTTCACCTCGGCATCTTCGACCCGGCGCAGGGCGGGGACCCGATCCTCTTCCAGCACCTCTTCTGGTTCTACTCGCACCCCGCCGTCTACATCATGATCCTGCCGGGGCTGGCGGTGATCAGCGAGCTCGTCACGGCCTTCTCCCGCAAGCCGATCTTCGGCTACAAGTTCATCGCGGCCTCGTCGGTCGCGATCGCCGTCCTCTCGTTCCTGGTCTGGGGGCACCACATGTTCGTGTCCGGCCAGTCTGTGTACGCGGGGCTGGTCTTCTCGATCCTCTCGTTCATGGTCGCGATCCCTTCGGCGATCAAGGTGTTCAACTGGACCGCCACGCTCTACAAGGGGTCCGTCTCGTACCAGACGCCCATGCTCTACGCGCTCGGTTTCATCGGCCTCTTCACGTTCGGCGGGCTGACGGGGCTGATGCTGGCGGCGCTGGGCCTCGACGTCCACGTGCACGACACGTACTTCGTCGTCGCGCACTTCCACTACATCATGGTCGGGGGCGAGATCATGGCGTACCTCGGGGGTCTCCACTACTGGTGGCCCAAGATCTCCGGCAAGCTCTACCCCGAGTACTGGTCGCGCGTCTCCGCGTGGATCATCTTCTTCGGCTTCAACCTGACGTTTTTCCCGCAGTTCATCGCGGGCTACCTCGGAATGCCGCGCCGGTACCACGCGTATCCCGAGGAGTTCCAGGTCTTGAACGTGATGTCCACGGCGGGAGCCTCGATCCTGGGGATCGGATACGTCATCCCCCTCGTCTACTTCTTCTATTCGATGCGCTATGGCAAGGCGGCGTCCGACAACCCCTGGGGAGCCACCGGGCTCGAGTGGCAGACGCCCTCTCCGCCGCCGACCGAGAACTTCGCCGAGACGCCGGTGGTGACCGGACGCCCCTACGACTACCTGACCGGACGCGAGGAGGAAGCCGTTGGCTGAGGCACCCGCGGGCGCCGCCGCCCACGACGCGCCGCCGGAGCTGCGGCACCACTTCGTGGACCTCTCGGCCCAGAGGGAGGCTTCCTCGCTCGGGATGTGGATCTTCCTGACCACCGAAGTTCTCTTCTTCGGCGGGCTGTTCACCGCCTACGCCATCTACCGGGCGGCGTACCGGCGCGCGTTCGAGGGGGCTTCGAACCTCCTCGACATCAGGCTCGGCGCCTTCAACACGGCCGTGCTGATCCTCTCCTCGCTGACGATGGTCCTCGCGGTCTGGGCGGCGTCGCAGGGAAAGAAGAACCTGATCGTGTTCTTCCTGATCGCGACGATCCTCCTCGGCGGCGTCTTCCTCGGCGTGAAGGTCGTCGAGTACAAGCAGAAGTTCGACCACCACGAGGTCCCGGGACCGCATTTCGTCGTTCCCCACGGCCTGCCGACCCAGAGCGAGCTCTTCTTCTCGCTCTATTTCTGCATGACGGGGCTCCACGCCCTCCACATGATCATCGGGATCGGCCTGCTGACCTGGCTCATCGCCAAGGCCCGCGCCGGCGCCTTCTCGCCCCGCTATTTCTCGCCGGTCGACAACGTCGGGCTCTACTGGCACTTCGTGGACATCGTCTGGATCTTCCTCTTCCCGCTCCTCTACCTGCTCGGGAGGCACACGCCGTGAGCCGCGACGGATCGCACTCCTCGTCGGTGCTCCCCTACTTCGCGGTCTTCGCCGCGCTGATGCTCCTGACGGCGATGACCGCGTGGGCCGCCTACCAGCACCTGGGCGTCTGGAACACCCCCGTGGCCCTGACCATCGCCGTGACGAAGGCGCTGCTCGTCGCGCTGGTCTTCATGCACCTGAAGGACTCGCCGAGGCTCACGCTCCTCGTCGTCGCCGCCAGCATTCTCTGGCTCGCCTTCCTCATCGTCATCACCGTCTCCGACTACGCGACCCGCGGGTGGCTTCCGATCTACGGGACGTGAACGTCGTTCTCGCGAGGCCCGGCGGCCAGGAGGACTCCCAGCAGAATGAGCGCGCCGCCGGCGAGCACGCGGGGCGAGAGCGTTTCGCCGAGGATGAGGCTCCCGAGGACGACCGCGATCACGGTGTCCACGACCGGGATCATGCCGATCACGGCGACCGGCACCCGCGGAAGCAGCCAGAAGAGCCCGACGAACGGGAGTGCGGTCCCTAAGATCGCCAGGTAGAAGAGAGCCCCGACCGCTTCGGGCGTCCAGCGCAGAGGTGCCCCGCGCTCGAGCGCCGCGGCTCCGGCGAGCAGGAGCGCGGAGCCCACGAACGTCTGTGCCCAGACGTTGCGCAGCGGCGACACGCTCGTCAGGTATTTCTTGTTGAGCACGTTCGCGAAGCCGGCCACCGCCGAGGCCAGCAGCATGAGCGCGCCGCCGAGAAGGAGTGGCCGTGTCTGCGTCGAAAGAATGGTCCGGGCCGCCGGCGCCTCGATCACGGCCACGCCCAGGAGGCCCAGCGCCGCCGAGCCGAGCGTGCGCACCGTCATCGGTTCGTCGGGCAGCAAGAAGTGGGCGAAGAAGCCGACGAAGATGGGGAACGTGGCGAAGAGCAGCGCGGCCAGGCCCGAATCGATCCACTGCTCCGCCAGGAAGATGCAGGCGTACTGGAGGCCGATCTGCAGGAAGCCGCACAGCGCGATCCACTTTCGCTGCCAGGGGGCGGCCTTCCCCGATGCGGCCGCCAGTGCGAACGGCGTCAGGAGCGCGCACGCTACCGCCATCCGCACCCCCGCGAACGTCAGCGGCGGAAGGTCGCTCAGGCCTACCTTGATCGCCAGCCACGTGGATCCCCAGACCAGGCACAGCCCGACGTACAGGGCCAGCACGCGCCCGCGCAGCACCGACATCGCCGCGCATCATAAACGTCGTAAGATTCGGGGCGTGTTCACGGCCTCTCTCGACGCCGGCCGCGGGAAGCCGGCGCTGTACCGCGATCTCTCGGCCGCGCTCGCGGCGCTGCTCGAGGGCGAGACGGACGCCCTCGCCAACCTCTCCAACGCCGCGGCGCTCGTGGCGGACGCCCTGGACCGAACCAACTGGTGCGGCTTCTATCTCCGGCGCGGAGACGAGCTCCTGCTGGGCCCGTTCCAGGGCAAGACGGCCTGCGTGCGGATTCCGCTCGGCAAAGGGGTCTGCGGCACGGCGGCCCAGCGCCGCGAGACGCTCGTCGTCGCCGACGTCCACGCCTTCCCGGGCCACATCGCCTGCGACACGGACTCGCGCTCCGAGATCGTCGTGCCGATCCTCGCCGGCGGCGCGCTCGTCGGCGTCCTCGACGTGGATTCGCCCGAGCCCGGGCGCTTCGACGCGGAGGATCGGGCCGGGCTCGAAGAGGTCGTGAAGGTGCTCACGCCGAGGATCGCCTGGGAGAGACTTTGAAGAGGTTCGGCGGAAAGATCACCTGGCTCGGTCAGACGTTTTGAGCGGCGCTCGACGCGCCGACGAGAGCGAAGAAAAGTCCACGGTGGTCAAGAAAACGTTCGGCGGTCGCGTCACCTGGCTCGGCCAGACGTTTTGAGCGGCGCTCGACGCGCCGACGAGAGCGAAGAAAGGTCCACGGTGGTCAAGAGAACATTCGGCGGAAAGATCACGTGGCTCGGTCATGCTTTCTTCATCATCGAATCGCCGAAAGGCGCTCGGATCGCGATCGACCCCTGGATGCTCCGCAACCCGAAGTTCCCGAAAGGGTTCGCCTACGGCAAGCTCGACGTCATCGCGGCGACGCACGGCCACTTCGACCACTTCGGCGACGACGGCATCCCGCTGGCGAAAGAGACGGGAGCCACGCTGGTCTCGATCTTCGAGCTTGCCCTCCACGCCGGCGCGCACGGCGTCCTGAAGGCCTCGGGCATGAACAAGGGTGGGGCGCAGACCGTCGCGGGCGTCGAGTTCCGGATGGTCCAGGCCGTGCACTCGGCCGGGACTTCCGGCGTTGGCAAGGAGTCCAACTTCCCGGCCGATCCGTGCGGCTACGTCCTGACCTTCGAGGACGGCTTCAAGATCTACCATGCCGGCGACACCAACGTCTTCTCCGACATGGCGCTGATCGGGGAGCTCTACGCTCCCGACCTCGCCCTGCTCCCGATCGGCGACTTCTACACGATGGGTCCGCGCGAGGCCGCCAAGGCCTGCGAGCTGCTCGCCGTGCCCCGTGTCCTTCCCATGCACTGGGGCACGTTCCCGGCTCTGCCCGGGAACCCGGCGGCGCTCCGCGAGGAGCTTTCCAGGCGCGGCCTCTCGACCGAAGTCGTCGAGCTCGCTCCCGGGCAGAGCTGGCCCAGATAGGTCTGTCATCCCGAGGGCCGCTGCCCGAGGGATCCCTTTCTGCGCGGCACCGTGGCTCGAAAGGGATTAACGCCGGGCTTCGCCCGACGTTGCCTACTGCTGAGGGTCTACGTTAACGCCGCGCTTCGCGCGGCGTTCCCTATTGCTGAGGTCTGCCTTTGGTGGTCGGGTCGGTGGTCGGCTATCTCGCTACGCTCGGGATGACAAAGTTTCAGTTCAACGGCAAGCGGCCGGAGAAGCCTTCCTCGTATCCGTGGAAGTGGTTGAGCGCCATCTCGGGATACTTCCAGCAGTAGTAGCCGGCCCCCGAGTCGAAATCGACGAGCCAGATCCCTTTGACCTCGATGCCGAGCGACTGGATCTCCTGCGCCCAGTCGCGGACGACGGTTTCTCGCTCTTCGTCCTGCTCGCCCGGGAGCTGGCCGTAGCGCGCGACCGCCTCGGCCGTCAGCTCCTGGACGCGCGGCAGGAG
>JBASRI010000083.1:0-2555 GCA_049273755.1 Thermoanaerobaculia bacterium | reverse complement strand
GCATTCTGGCGGGCCCGGGCGATGTCGCTCTCGGCCAGCGTCAGGCTCGAGTTCGCCTCGGCAAGCGCGGCCTGGTAGCTCTCGTCCTTGAGCGTGGCGATGACGTCGCCGGCCTCGACGCGGTCGCCCTCCCGACGCAGCACGGCGCCGACGACGCCGTCCACCATGGAGGTGACGGCGGCGCGCCGGCCCGGCAGAACCCTCGCGGGGCCGGCGATGCGCAGCGGCCACGGCGCCACGAAGAGGATGAGGGCGGCCACACCGACGCCGATGCCCCAGGCGCGGCGGCGGGACTTCGGAATCGCGGCGAGCTTGCGCCGCCTCTCCAGGAGCGGCTTCCAGAATCCGGCAAGCGGCACCTGCTGGTAAAGCTGCGCGTTGCGGACCGCGACCGTGGCCTGGTTGACCAGAATCGAGAGCAGGTCTCGCGTCTCCCCGTCGAAGACCAACGGCTCCTTGCTCTCGAAGCCGAGCGCGCCGAGCTTGCCTTCCTCGTCCTTCAGCAGGACGCCGTAGAAGGAGCGCAGGCCCGTTTCCTGGAACAGGGCGCGGAACTTTTCCTCCGTCTCGGGCCGGTCCGCCGTGATCTCGCCGTCCTCGGTCTGGGTCACGGCGGTGTCGGTGCCCGAGAGGAAGATCCACTGAAGCAGCTCCTCCATGCGGCGGGCGTCCGGGTTCTTCCGATCCACCTCGGTCGAGCCGGAGATCGCGCCCAACCGCAGCTTCCCTTTCTCCTGGATCGCGATGCCGCAGCGGTCGTAGTGGATGAGCGCCGAGGTCGCGTTGACGATGGTCTGCATCACTTTGTCGAGGTCGAGCGTCGCGGTGATCTCGCGGGAGACCGCGAGCAGCGCGTCGAGCTCCTCGACCTTCTTCTCGGCCTCGTGCTGGCGGGCCGTGCGCAGCGCCCGGACCGCCTGGCGCGCGACGTCCTGCAGGAGCTCCTCGTCCTCGGCCGAGAACTCGGGGTGCCGCCCGCGCTTGTTGGCCAGAACGAGCGCGCCCACGGCCGTCTCGTCCTCGACGAGCGGCGCCGCCAGCAGCGACTGGACCGGATACCCTTCCTCGTTCTCCGCGTCTCCCGCTGGAATGCGGTTGCGCCGGACGCAGGAGAGCTCGGCAACGACGTCCCCGACGATCGAACCGCCGACGGCCTCGGGCGGCGAGGCGACCTCGTAGTTTTCGTTGACCGCGGTGGCCGCGAGCGTGACTTCGCCTTCGGCGCTGTCGAGCATCCAGAGCGACGCCGTCTCGGCCGTGACGAAGTCGGCGGCCTTGCGGACGATGAGCCCGGAGAGCTCCTCGGTGTCGATCGTCGAGCCGAACGCCTTGGACAGGTCGTAGAGGTTGGTCAGGCGCTCGATGGCGTGGAGCATGCCGACGGTCTTGCGCTCTGCTCGGAGCGCCCGGCCGAGCGCGGGCGCCGCCTGCTCGAGGAACCGCTCGACCCGCGCGAGGGCCTCGTCGGCGTCGGGGACGCGGGTGAAGAAGAGGGCGAGCAGGCCGACGACGAGACCCTCGGCCTCCAGCGGGACCGCCAGGCAGGCGCGCAGCGTCGGGGGCACGTCCCTCACGAAGGGGTCGTTGGAGGCGAGCTCTTCGGCCGTCAGGACGATGGGGTGCCGGTCGCGCACCAGGTCATGGACGATCCCGGTCTCGCGTGGAGCCGACCGCCTCAAGATCCGCTCGACCTCGGCGCCCGAGGCCCCGATGCAGAGGAAGAGGGGGTTCACGGTGTCCGGGGCCCAGAGCAGGGTCGCGTCGGCCCCCGACATCGTGGCGCTCCAGCGGGCGGCCCAGCCCGAGGTCTGCGCGAGGTTCTCGCAGAGGGCGAGCTCGGCCAGCGCCGATATTTCGGCCTCGACCCCGTGCTCGCCTTCCTCCGCCTCCGCGGCCAGCTCGTCGTCCGGTTCTTCGGGTTCGTCCGCCATGGGCCTCCTCTTGGGGTCTGACCCCCAGGGGTCTGCCCCCTCTTGGCCCTCAGAAGCTGGAGACTGCGGCCTCCATGTCGTCGTGGATCTCGAAGACGGAGTCGAGCTTCGTCATCTGCAGCAGCTTGCGGATCTGGGGTCCGGCCCGCAGCAGCTTGGTTTGCCCGCCCTCTTTCTGGGAATTCGTGAGGGCGCGCACGAGCGCTCCGAGCCCGGAGCTGTCGAGAAACCCGACCCCGGACAGATCCACGAGCAGATGGATGTGACCTTCCTCCAGAAGCCGGGTGACCGTTCGCTTGAAGGCCGCCTCGGCGTCCCCGATCACCAAGTCGCCCGTCACGGTGAGGACCGTCACGGATCCGTCTTCATGCGTTTGGAGGTCCATTGGATCGGGCGCATTATGTCAAAAGAGTCAATTCGCGGCACCCGCGGTGCCGTCCAACCGAGCGGACGCGGTGAGTGTGCCCGCGGAAAAGGACCCGCCTCGGAAGGGCCGCGTACGTCGACCCCGACGCGGCCCCCGGCGAGGACACACCCGGAGAGCTGGTCCAGGCGATCCTGCAAAGCCGTCGGAAGGAGTCGTTGGCCTGCTTCCTTGTCATCCCGAGGAGCGTAGCGACGAGG
>JBASRI010000082.1:0-11618 GCA_049273755.1 Thermoanaerobaculia bacterium | reverse complement strand
TAGCCGGCCAGTTGCAGCACTTCCATGCGGTCGCGGAGCGCCTGCGGCACCGTATGCAGCACGTTGGCCGTGCAGATGAACAACACGTGCGAGAGGTCGTACTCGACGTCGAGATAGTGGTCGAGGAACGTGCTGTTCTGCTCGGGGTCGAGCACTTCGAGCAGCGCCGCCGACGGGTCGCCGCGGAAATCCATCGACATCTTGTCGACTTCGTCGAGCAGGAAGACGGGGTTGATCGTTCCCGCCTTCTTCATCCGCTGGATGATCTGGCCGGGGAACGCGCCGATGTAGGTGCGGCGATGGCCCCGAATCTCCGCCTCGTCGCGCACGCCGCCGAGCGACAGGCGCACGAACTTGCGGTCGAGCGCGCGGGCGATGGAACGGCCGAGAGAGGTCTTGCCGACGCCGGGCGGGCCGACGAAGCAGAGGATCGGGCCCTTGAGGCTCTGCTTCAAGGCGTGGACCGCCAGGAACTCGAGGATGCGCTCCTTGACCTTCTCGATGTCGTAGTGGTCCTCGTCCAGGATCTTGCGGGCGCGGTCGATGTCCCTGGAGTCCTCGGAGGACACGCTCCACGGAAGCCCGGTCATCCAGTCCAGGTACGTGCGGATGATCGCCGTCTCGGCCGAGTCGGGGTGGCTGCGCTCGAGGCGCTTGATCTGCTTCTCGATCTCCGCGGCGGCCTCCGCTGGGATCTTCCGGTCGGTGATGACCTTGCGGTAGGCGTCGAGCTCCTCCGAGATCTCCTCACCTTCGCCCAGCTCCTGCTGGATCGCCCGCAGTTGCTGGCGCAGGTAGTACTCGCGCTGCGACTTGTCCATCTCGCCCCGGGCCTGAGTCGAGATCTCCTGCTGCATCGTCAGGACGGTGATCTCCTTGGCGAGGCTCTCGTTGACCAGGCGCAACCGCTCGATCGGGTCCGTGGACTCCAGGATCTTCTGGGCCTCTTCGAGCTTCAGGTCGAGGTTGGAGGCGGCCAGGTCCGCCAGGCGCGCCGGGTCGTCGAGGTTGCCGGCGATGACCATGACCTCGGGCGAGATGTTCTTCCCGAGCGAGACGGACTTCTCCAGATTCTGTTTGACGCTGCGAAGCAGCGCCTCGTGCTCGGGCGGCAGCTCCTCGGGCGATTCGGACTCGTCGAGCCGCGTGATCTTGGCCTTCAGGTAGGGCTCCTCGGAGAGCACGGAGTCCAGGCGCGCGCGCGACAGCCCCTGGACGAGCAGGCGGATGCGCCCGTCCGGCAGCTTCAGCATCCGCATGATGGCGGCCACGGTGCCGACCGGGTAGAGGTCGTCGGGACGCGGCGTGTCGTTCTGGGCGTCCCGCTGGGCGACGAGCATGATGATGCGCTGCTCGGCGAGCGCCGCATCCACAGCGTTGATGGACTTTTCGCGCGAGACCGACAGCGGCAGGATGATGTACGGGAAGACCACGACGTCTTTGAGGGGAAGGACCGGCAGGATGTCGGGAATCGGGAGGTCCGCGTCCCGCTCCGTCGCGATCTCTCTCTCTTTCTCTTCGATCTCGGCCATGGGCTCCGGCTACTCCTCCAACTCGGCGGAGACGGGAATGTCGATCTCCTTTTCGCGCAGGTCGGGCACGCGCGGCAAGATCACCTCGAGCAGACCGTGCTTCATCCGGGTCTTGGCCAGGTGCGAGTTGACGGGGCGAGGCAACGGGACGGACTTGACGAAGCCGCCGAAGTAGCGCTCCATGCAGAAGAACCGCAGACCCTCCCGGGAGCGGATGCGGCCCTTCTTCGTGCCCCGGACCATCAGGACGCGGCCGCGAATCGTGAGCTTCACGTCCCCGGACTCGACCCCGGGCAGTTCCAAGAGGACCCGGATCGTGTCTCCGTCGTCGAGGACGTCGACATTCGGGTCCCACGAGGAGGCGGGCGCGCCCCCCTTGTTGTTGGTCTCCACGAACGCGGCGAACATGCGGTTGAGCTCGCTCTGCAGGCGCGACAGCTCGACCATCGGGCCGTAGAACTTCGCGGTGCGCTTCACCATGGAGATGACGGGCTCGTCGAGTGTGGGATCCCTCGGGCCTTCGGCCCTCGGGATGCCGCCGTGGGGCTTCGCCTCACGACGGCACCTTCTCCCCGCGGCCGATGAGATTCTTCAACTCGTGGAGAAACTCGTCGACGTCCTCGAACTTCCGGTAGACCGAGGCGAAGCGCACGTAAGCGACCTTGTCGAGCTCGCGGAGGCGCTCCATGACGATGGCACCGACGCGCGAGGTTGCGATCTCGCGCTCCTCGGCGTCGTGCAGGAGGGATTCGACCTCGTCCACGATCTTGTCGAGCTCGACGGGAGAGACCGGCCGCTTTTCGCACGCCTTGACGAGACCCGTGCGCAGCTTGTTGCGGTCGAAGCGCTCCCGGCGGCCGTCGTTCTTGACGACCATGTAGGGGATCTCCTCGATCGTCTCGTAGGAGGTGAAGCGACGGCCGCAGGCGGTGCACTCCCGGCGGCGACGGATGACCTCGCCCTCGCGGCTCTCGCGCGAGTCCACGACCCGATCGTCGACGGCCGCGCAAAAAGGGCACTTCACGTGATCAAGAGTATCGCTTTTTGCCTCAGGTCTCAGGTCTGAGGCCTTGGAGGTCCTGCTTGCGCAGGGGGCTCGTCGCGAAAAGCGCGAAGCCGATGAGGGAGATCGGCACGAAAGACACGGCGTGCGCGAGCAGGGCCACGCCGGTGGCCGTCGCGACCGGCACGTGGAAGATGTCGGTCAGCGCGAACTGGACGGCGGCGTGATAGCCGCCCACGCCGCCGGGCGTGGGAACGGCGAGCCCGAGGACCGCGGCCGTCGTGACGACGTAGGCCGCCGACAGGGGCAAGGCCAGGCCGAAGGCCCGCATGGTGCAGTAGATCTGGACGTTGATCACGAACCACATTGCGAAGGACCCGGCGCCCACGAGAGCGAGCAGCCGCGGGCTCTTGAGCGAGGCGAAGCCGTCCAGAAACGTATGGGCGATCTTTCGAGCCGACGCCCGGACCCGCTCGGGCAGCAGGCGGAAGAGCCGCTCGAGGAATCGCTCGGTCGCCTCCCGCCAGACCACCGCGAAGAGCGCGAGGGCGACCGCGGCCAGGGCAACCCCGGCGACGACCCACCGGATGCGCCCAGTGGAAAACGACCCGAGTGTTCCGGAGGAGCCGGTTAGGGCGAGGCCCAGGAAGAAGAGTTGGGCCAGAGCGTCGAGCACGCGCTCGAAGACGATCGAGGCGAGCAGCGCCGAGAACGGCAGCCCTCGCTCGCGGGCGAGCAACGCCGGCCGCAAGACCTCGCCGGCCCGCGCCGGCAGCACCGTGTTGGCGGCGAAGCCGACGGCGGTGGCGCGGAAGGCCGGGAAGAAAGGCACCTTCCCGACGGGCCGGAGAATCCAAACCCACCGGATCGCCCGCATGACGAATACGAGAATGGAGATGACAACGCTCACGGCGAGCCAGGCCGGAGACGCGGCGGCGATCTGCCGGCCGATCTCGGAGAGGGGAACGCGGGAGAGGAACCACGCGATGAGAACCGCCGCCAGAACGATCGAGACCGCCGCCTGGAAACGGCGGGAGTGCAGCAGCTCCCTCATTCGGTGACGGGGATCACGTGGCGCGGTGGCGCGATGTTGCGGCGCCGCCCCGCGCGCAACGCGGGCGCGGTATCCCAACGCGGCAGCGCGACGTGCACTGCCGCGTTGTAGCATTTCGCGAGGTCGTTTGCCTAAAAAAATGAGGCGAAGACCTGATACCGCTTGACTTTCCGGCACAATTTCCACATTCTTTTCTTAAATTTTCGGGGGAGGAAATGCGCATGGTTAGGAAGGCGCCCCGGCTTCTGGCGCTTGTGGTCACGTCGGTCTGGTTTCTGGCGAAGGGCGCCGGCGCGCAGCCGATCGGCGGCATCGACTCTCCCGCGGATGGCCAGACGGTCTCGGGGATCGTGAGGGTCTCCGGCTTCGTCCTCGACTTCAGCGCGGTCGACCGCATCGAGCTGCTCGTGGACGGCGTCCTCGTGAACCGGGCGGATATCAACCTGCCTCGTCCCGATGTGCTGGAGATCTTCCCGACCTACGTCGGGAGTGCGACCCCCAACCCGGGGTTTCTGACGTCGTTTCTGGCTCGCGGCGTCTACACCGACGGCCCGCACTCGATCGCGATCCGCGTCACGGAGTCGGCGACCCAGGATCAGTTCGTCATCGGCACCATCAACGTGGTCGTCAACAGCTCCTTGAACCAGGCCCCCTTCGGGTACATCGACATCCCCGGGGCCGCCGGCCTCGAGGGCGCCAACGGCTCCTTCCCCGTGGCGGGCTGGGCGCTCGACGACGTCAACGTCGACCACATCGACTTCTTCGTGGATGGGCGGATCGTCGCCGGCGCCGTCGGGCGGGGCGGGGCTTCCAATGCCATATACGGCACGACCCGGCCCGACGTGGCCGCGGCCTTCCCGGACGTGCCCAACTCGCTCCTCTCCGGCTTCCTGGCGAACATCGACACCACGGCGCTCGTCAACGGGCTCCACGAGATCTCGGTGCGCGCGACGGACGGCGAGGGCGCCTCCCGCGACCTCGGACACCGGACCGTCCAGGTGATCAACAACGGCGCGAACCTGCCGCCGTTCGGCCGGATCGACTTCCCGCTCGACAAGGCCTCGCTCTTCTGCACCGGGACCCCGGGCGGCTTCCCGTCGCCCTGCACCCCCGACATCTGCTCCCCTTCGCTCTTCAACGTCGTCGCGGGCTGGGCCCTGGACGTCGGTTCGGCCCTGGACCGCGGGCAGGTTGCGTACCTGGAGCTCCTGCTGGACGGCCAGATCATCTCCAACACCCGCCGCGACTGTGTCCAGGTCAATGGCGCCCTGACCAACTGCTACGGCATCAATCGGCCGGACGTCGCGCGTCTGTACTCGGGCTACGTCAACGCTGACAACGCGGGCTTCAACTTCTCATTCTTTCTCGGGCGGGACGACACCACGGGGCGGATCGAGATTCTCTCGCCGAGGGCAACGACCGGCAATCCCGAGCTGGTCGGCTTCACGACGGCCGGAAAGCACACCCTGGCGATCCGCGCCGGTGACGAGGAGGAGACGGTCACTCAATTCGGGGCGATGTCCGTGGACATCCTCTGCGGCGTCAGCGGCGGCGATCAGCCGGCCATCGGCTTCATCGACACGCCCACCGACTACCAGTTCATCAACGGCATCTTCGAAGTGTTCGGATGGGCCACCGACTTCCAGGGCGTGGCTCAGGTCGAGGTCGACGTGGACGGCTACGTGGTCGGAACCGCGCGGTACGGCCTCAACCGGCCCGACGTGCCGGCCAACGACTTCCGCGTGCTCTCGTCCCTGGTCGGCTTCTCGTTCCTGCTCGATACGACCACCCTGTCCGACTCGCCGCACGACCTGGTGATCTACGTCGTCGACCGGGACGCTCACCGCACCGAGATCGGGCGCCGCAAGTTCGTGGTCAACAACAACGTCGCCACGCACCAATAGGGATCAGCCGGGGGGCACCCCGAGAAACCATCGCCCCGCCGAAAGGCGGGGCGTTTTGTTTGGCTCGGACTCTGAGCGGCCCGCTTCGCGGGCCAACCGACGGAGGAGGGGAAGTCGCTCGTGGACCCTCTCCCGGTAAGCGAAAGGGCGGGGTCAAGCCCCGCCCCTACCGGTCGGATTCGTAGGGGCGGCCCTTGCGGCCGCCCAGGGCTGCCGTCCCTATAACCCTGCCTTGACCGCCAGCTCGCGCTTTTTCTTGGGGAGGGCGGCGATGCGGGCCGCTTCCCCGAAGAGGGTCAGGCCCTTCTGGATCTGGGGATCCCCGGCGGCGAAGGCGCGGCGCCCGGCCTCCGGGCCGAACTTGGCGTTGACGATCTCCGTCTGGATCGCCAGGTCCACCAGGCTGCGGTTCGGGTCATCGGTGTAGGTCTTCTTGAGGTCCTCGGCCGTCGAGTACTTGGCGGACTTCTCGACGAACTGGAAGAACTCGTTGCGGATCTCGGGGGTGACCGCGAAGTCCTCGGACACCTTCGAATGCCGGGACAGCCAGTCCACGGCGAAATTGAAGAAGGCGTACCGGACCAGCAGCTGCTGCAGCAGCTTCGAGTCACGGTCGTTCTTGACGATCACGTCCGGCGTGATGCCTCCCTGGGCGTAGACGACGCGGCCGGCGTCGGTGTAGAAGATGGCGCTCTCGGAGTTCGGGTGCGGCGCTTCGTCCGCGGTCTGGGCTCCGGCATCCGGGTCGCCCGGGTTCACGTAGGCCAGCAGATCGCTGTAGTCCCTCTGGATCCAGCGGCCCGAAGGGGTGTAGTAGCGCGCCGTCGTCAGGGCCAGGCCGGCGCCGTACGAGAGCGTGTACACGCTCTGGACAAGGCCCTTGCCCCAGGTGCGCTGACCCACGACCACGCCACGGTCATGGTCCTGGATGGCTCCGGCCACGATTTCGGACGCCGAGGCGGAGCCCCGGTTGACCAGGACCACCAGGGGACGGTCGAAGTGAGCCCCGTCGCCCGGTGCGAAATACTCCTGCGCCGAGGAGGCCGTCCGCCCCCGCGTGTAGACGACCATGGAGTTCTTCGGCACGAAGACGTCCGTGACGTCCACGGCCTGCTCGAGCACGCCCCCCGGGTTGCCGCGCAGGTCGAAGAGAAGCTTCTTCATGCCCTGCTTCTCGAGCTTCTCGATCGCCTCCGTGAGCTCCTTGCTCGAGGTGTGCGTGAAGTCGGACAGCATGACGTACCCCACGCCCGGCTCGAGCATGAAGGCGTAACGCACGGACCTCGTCGGGATCTCGGCCCGCGTGATCGTCATCTTGAGCGGTTCGGGGAAGCCGACCCGGCGGATCGTGATAGCGACTTGGGTGCCCTTGGGGCCCCGGAGCTTCCGGACGACATCCTCGGTCGAAGTGTCTTCCTTGAGCTCCTCGTCGCCGATGTGGGTGATGATGTCCCCGGCGCGGATCCCCATCTTGTAAGCGGGCGTGCCCTCCATGGGGGAGATCACCGTGATCTTCCCCATGCGCTTCTGGATCTGGATGCCCAGCCCGTAGAAGGACCCGTGCTGCTTTTCCTTCATGGCCGAGAACTCGTCCGGCTCCAGGAAGGCCGTGTGCGGGTCCAGCCGGGCCAACATGCCGTGGATCGAGGCGTAGACGATCTTGTCCGGGCCCACGGGCTCGGGCGCCCAATCGGAGAGGGTGGTCAGGATGTCGGCGTACTCGTCGAGGGACGGTGTATCTTTTTCAGGACTGGCGGAGAGCCTGCCGGCGAACACACCGCCAGCCAGCGTCGCCCCCGCGACAAGTGCCAGCGCGACTAACCAACGAGACCGATGTGGACTCACGCGCCCTCCTCCTTGGATTTCCGCATTCTGGCACGCCGGGCGGTCAAAGTCTCGCCGGCGTCTAATCAAGCAGCGTAATATCGCATCCGCGGGGGATAAAACATGTTTGGCTCCATTGGAATGCCCGAATTGATCCTGATTTTCGTGGTGGCGCTTCTGGTCTTCGGTCCCAAGAAGCTGCCCGAGCTCGGCAAGTCGCTGGGCCGCGGGCTGGCCGAGTTCAAGAGAGCGTCCGAAGACCTCAAGAAGACGATCGAGGACGAGATCGAACAGGGCAAGCGCGAGGCCGAGTCGGTCAAGAAGCAGGTGGCCGAGGTGCGAGAGACGATCGCCGCGGTTCCCCCGATCGACGCTCCCCGTCCCGCGGACGAGTCGGTTCCGCGCGGGGACGAGCCCGTTCGTCCCGCTTGAGCGCCTTCAACCCCCGGGAAATCCTGGAGGGCAGGGCCGGCCGTTCCCCGGAGAGCCCGGAGGACGAGCTTCCCCGGATGGGCTTCTTCCAGCACCTGGAGGAACTCCGCAAGCGGCTGATCGTCTCCTTGATCGCGATCTTTGTCGGATTCCTCGCGGCGTGGGCCTGGGCGCCCGAGATTTTCGACTTCCTCGCGCGCCCGATCCGCACCGCTTTGCCCCAAGGCCAGAACCTGGCCTACACGACGCTGACCGAGCCGTTCCTGATGTACTTCCGGGTGGCGCTGCTCGCCGGCATCCTCGTCTCCTCGCCCGTCGTTCTCTGGCAGCTCTGGCTCTTCATCTCCCCGGCCCTCTACCGGCGGGAGAAGCGCTACGTGGTCCCGTTCGTGACCTTCGGCGTGCTGTTCTTCCTGTCCGGGTGCGCCTTCGCCTATTACGAGGCCTTTCCTCTGGTCGTGCGGTTTCTGATCGGCGTCGGGCAGCCTTTCCAGGCGGTCATCACGATCAACGAGTATCTGTCGATGGCGACCAAGTTGATCCTGGGTCTGGGCCTGTGCTTCGAGACGCCGATCCTGGTCTTCTTCCTGGCCCGGCTGGGCATCGTCTCGGAGCGGTGGCTGCTGAAGAAGTTCAAGTACGCGGTGCTGATCATCTTCATCATCGCGGCGGTGATCACGCCGACGCCGGACGTCGCCACACAGTGCGTCTTCGCGCTGCCGATGATCGCGCTCTACCTGCTGGGTGTCCTGATCGCGTGGCTGTTCCGAAGGCGGGAACCGGAAACCGGAAATCCGTAATCGGTCACCGATTTCGGTTTCTTTCGAGGATCCGCTCGATCAGCTCCCGCACCGCCCCATGCCCGCCGGGGCGTCTCAACACCATGTCCGCCGCTTTTTTCGCGGCCGGAGTCGCGTCGGCAGGGCATGCGGAGAGCCCGGCGACCTCGAACATGGGGATGTCCGGCTCGTCGTCGCCGATGGTCGCCGTCTCCTCCGGGCGGAGCTTGAGCTTGCGGCGGACCGCCTCGAAACGCGCGCGCTTGTCCCGCACCCCCTGGAAGCAGCGGACGACGCCGAGCTCGCGGGCCCGGCTTGCGGTCGCCGGCGAGCGGCGCCCCGAGATCCAGACGAGCGTAATGCCCGCGGCCGCGGCCTTACGCATCCCGTGGCCGTCCTTGGTGTCGAAGACCTTCAGCTCCCGTCCGCGGCCGTCGAGATAGATCCGGCCGTCCGTCAGGACGCCGTCGACGTCCAGAAAGAGCGCGCGGATCCGGGCCGCGGGCCGGCGGCGCGGGGCCACCTCAGGCGATCCCGGCCGAGAGCAGGTCGTGCATGTGGAGCGCGCCGGTGAGCCGCCGATCCGCCCCGACGATGAAGAGCGAGGTGATCTTTGCGGAACGCATCGCCTCCAGGGCCGAGGACGCGAACTCGTCTTCGGAGATCGTGCGGGGATTCGCGTGGCCGCACTCGCCGGCGGTGCGCTGGAGCTGGCCGAGGTCTTTCTCGAGGAGCCGCCGCAAGTCTCCGTCCGAGATGACGCTCATCAGCCGCTCCTGTCCGTCCACGACGGCCGTGATCCCCATCATCTTGCGCGACATCTCGTGGAGCGCGGCGGGCATCGAGGCGCCGGCGGGGACTTTCGGGACCCGGTCGCCCGTGCGCATGAGGTCCCGGACCTTCAGAAACCGGCGCCCGAGGCTGCCGCCGGGGTGCAGGGCCGCGAAGTCCTCTTCCTTGAAACCGCGGCGCTCGGAGATCGACATCGCGAAGGCGTCACCCATCGCCAGCATGGCGGTGGTCGAGGCGGTCGGAGCAAGGTTCAAGGGGCACGCCTCGCGGGGGATCGCCGCCGACAGGACGATCTCGGCCGCGCGCCCCACGGAGGATTCCGGAACGCTCGTGAGGGCGACCGTGCGAATCGAGCGCGCCTTCGCGAACTCCAACAGGCGCACGACTTCGGCCGTTTCGCCAGAGGAGGAGAGGGCGAGGACGACGTCTCCGGGCATCAGCATGCCGAGGTTCCCGTGACTCGCCTCGCCGGCGTGCAGGAAGTAGGCGGGCGTGCCGGTCGAGGCGAGCGTGGCGGCGATCTTCTGCCCGATCAGGCCGGACTTTCCGATTCCGGTGACGCAGAGGCGGCCCCGCGTGCCCTGGACCGCCTCGATCGCCCGGAGGAACTCCGGCCCGAGGTTGTCGGCCTGGATCCGCACGGCCTCGGCCTCGATCCGGAGGACTTCCCGTGCGGCGTCGAGAGACATGGTGCGCGTATCTTAAAGCTTCGCCGTTTCTGACCTCGAGACTTGCGATCTGGGACCTGGGACCCGGGTCCCGGGACTCAGACTATGATCGCGCCCCATGGCCGAGCTGACCCGGTACGTTCTGGTGTACGGTCTTCCGCTCATTTTCGGGATCGTGCTGCTCGAGCAGCTCGGAGCGCCGATCCCCGCCCTGCCCGTCCTGGTCGTGGCGGGGGCCCTGTCCCGGACCGGGAATCTCTCCTCGATGCTGGTGCTTCTGGTCGCCGTCGCGGCGTCGGTCGCGGCCGACTCGGTCTGGTACGCTCTCGGGCGCCGGCGGGGCGATCGAATCCTGAAGATCCTGTGCCGGATCTCGCTCTCGCCCGATTCCTGCGTGCGCCAGACCGAAGCGGTCTTCGAGCGTTGGGGTATGCCGTCGCTCCTCTTTGCGAAGTTCATTCCCGGGTTCTCGACCGTCGCGCCGCCGCTGGCTGGGGCGGCGGGCGCGCGCTTTGCGACGTTCCTCCTCTACGACACGGGCGGCGCGTTGCTCTGGGCAGGGCTCGGTGTGGCCGCGGGAATGGCGTTCTACCGGGCGATCGACCGGGCTCTTTCGCTCCTGGCCTCGCTGGGCAGCGGGGCGTTCGTCGTTCTGGCGGCGGCCCTCGCGGCCTTCATCGCGTTCAAGTGGTGGCAGCGCCGCCGGTTCTACAAGATGCTCCGGATGGCGCGAATCTCGGTCGATGAGCTGCGCCGCCTGATCGACGACGGCGAGCGGCCGATCGTCGTGGACGTGCGCACGGCCGGAGCGCGCGCCCGCGATCCGCGCCGCATTCCCGGAGCCGCCGTCGTGGAGGTTTCGGAGCTGGATACGCGGCTCTCGGAGCTGCCTCGCGACCGCGAGGTGATCCTCTACTGTACGTGACCCAACGAGGCCACGGCGGCCCGTGTGGCGCGCATGCTGATCGACAGGGGGTTCACGCTGGTTCGGCCTCTCGCGGGCGGGCTTGAAGCCTGGGCGGAGGCCGGGTACCCGGTTGAGGCCGAGCCGCTGATCAGCATCCGTTAGCGTCGCGCGCTCCTCCGACCGAGGGCCACGCCCCGTGCGCGGCCCTTTCCGTCCGAGGCGAGAGGGTTCTACTTGCCGGTCTTCTTCGCGCCCCCCTTGGGTGCCGCCTTGACCTCGACCGAAGTGGCGATCATTCGGTACTCGACCGTCACCTTGGCCCCGACCTTCAAATCTCCGGTGACCTTGGTCGAGGCGTCCCGAGCGATCTCCCAGCGGTCCTTCCCTTTCTGGACGGCGATCATCGTGTCGTTGACTTCCAGAACGGGACCCGTGACCTGGTAGGTTTTGGTCGCCGCCGCGGCGACCGTCGACAGCGCCAGAAGGCACGCCGCCAGAGCGAGAGCCAATCTCTTCTTCATGGTGTTTTCTCCTCTCAGCACATCTTATGCGTCAGTTCTTCGGCGGGGCCTGCTTGGAGGCGTGATCGCCTTCTTTGAGCGCCTCGGCCTCGGTCACGAATTTGCCCTGTTTGGTCTTGCCGTACCAGCGATCTCCTTCATAGTGGTAGACCTTCGTCGCGGTGTTGACCCAGACCAGTCCCTTCGACGGTGGGGTCCGGGC
>JBASRI010000080.1:0-8800 GCA_049273755.1 Thermoanaerobaculia bacterium | reverse complement strand
GCGCCCGCGCGCGAGCCCGGGACGATCGGAACCCCCGCCGCCTCCATCGCGGCGCGCGCCCGGAGCTTGTCGCCCATGATGTCGATCGCTCGCGGCGGCGGCCCGACCCAGACGAGCCCGGCGGAGGACACGGAGCTCGCGAAGTCCGCGTTCTCCGCGAGGAAGCCGTAGCCCGGATGCACGGCGTCGGCTCCGGACGCGCGCGCGGCTTCCAGAAGCCGCGGGACCGAAAGGTACGTCTCGGCCGGAGCGCCCGCGCCCAACGACACAGCGGCGTCCGCCTGCTTCACGTGAAACGCGCCCGCGTCGGCCTCCGCGAAGACCGCGACGGTCTCGATTCCCATCTCCCGCGCCGTGCGGGCGACCCGGACCGCGATCTCGCCGCGGTTGGCGATCAGGAGTCGCTTCATGAATCCTCTTTGTCATCCCGAGCGCAGCGACGCCTGCGGCCCTCGGGATGACAGGCGATCACTTCTCCCGCCCCCGCGTTCGCGTCTCCCAGTCGCCCCACAGCCCGTACGACTTCATCTGGTCGGAGAGCCTCCAGCGCGGGTCGAGCAGAATCCTCTCGACCTCGGCGCGGGACTGCCGCGGGCCCAGACGCGCGGAAGCGTTCGCGATCCCGAGGACGGCGACCGCCGCAACCGCCGCGTTCTTCCGCGCGCGCTCGAGGTCGACCTTGTCGAAGGTGTCCGACTCGGCGTGGTAATCGGCGAGGTAGCGGTCCGTCTCCTGGTTGGCCACCAGATTCGGAACGCCCTCCAAGAGGAAATCGAAGTTGTCGGTCCCCAGCAGCGCCTCGTCGTTGACGGTGCCCGCGCCCCACGAGGCCACCGGCGCCAGGATCGCCTCGAGCCCGGCGTCCAGGTCCGGCCGGCCGTTGGTGAAGTAGCCAACGACCTTGCCGTCGCCGATGTCGTGGATGACCGCGGCGACGTGCCGGGAAAGCTCCTCGCGGTGCGTGCGCGCGTAGCCCCGGGAGCCCAGAAGCCCGGTCTCCTCGCTCGTGAAGAGAACGAAGCGGATGGTGCGCCGCGGCCGCGGCCCCATCGCGATCGCCCGCGCGACGTCCACGACCAGGGCGCAGTTGACGCCGTTGTCCAGGGCCCCCGTGCCGAGGTCCCATGCGTCCAGGTGCGCGCCGAGGAGCACGATCTCTTCCGGCTTCTCGGCGCCGCGAATTTCGGCCACGACGTTGGACGCCTGCCAGGGACCGCCGATCCGGTTGCGCAGGTCGAGGGACGCCTTCGCCCGGCCGGCCTTCTCGATTACGCGCGCCAGCCGGAGGCCGTCTTCGCGCGCGACCTGCGCCATGGGGATCGGCGCGATCGTTCCCCAAGTGATCGTGTGTCGGTAGAGGAGATCGCGCGGCCGGGTCGAGACGAAGAGGATCGCCGCGGCTCCGGTGTCCACGGCGGCCCGCATCATCTCGGGAGCCGCCTGGTATTCGGTGAACAGGTCCTCGAAGGAGGTCATCGGATTCGAGCGCACGAGGGCGATCGCGCCCTTCGCCTTCGCGCCGAGCTTCTCGAAGTCGGTCCGCTTGCCGAATCCGGCGTCCACGACCGGCGCCGTGAGCGCGCCCTCCGTCGAGGGAGCGAGGCCGAAGGACACGACGCGCAGCGGAAAGCGCGCGGGCTCGAGGACCTGGGCCGACGCCGACACCGCGTCCCACTTGGCGGGAACGGGGTAGGACTCGAGCTTGACAGAGTCGACACCTGAGCGCTTGAAAGCGCCGATTCCCCAGGCAAGAGCCTGTTCGTAGCCGGCGCTTCCGGTGACCCGGCCTCCGATCTCGTCGGTCAGGACGCGAAGGTCCGACTCCAGGCGCGAGGACGGGCCGGTGAGCCGGTCGATCACGGCGGGCGCGGCGTCCTGGCCCGTGGCCGCCGCGGCGAAGAGGACGGGAAGAGACGCGAGCAGGTACCGGCGCCGCATCGGCAGCCTCCTCAGTTGGGCTCCGCCTTCGCCGAGGCTTCGGCGGGCGGTTCGTCCGACGCCCTCGCCGAGGCTTCGGCGGACGGTTCGTCCGGGGTCTCGGACGTGGCCGGTGCAGCCGGCGCGGCCGCCGGAGCGGGCGGGGGCTCCGCCTTCGCGGGGGCTTCGGCGGGCTTGAGGGGCGGGCGTTTCGCCGCCTCGTCCTGGAACTGGTGGCCGCAGAAGTAGCACTTCACCGGCGCTCCGGGCAGCTCCTCCGGACGCCAGGCGGTGAAGACCTTGCCGCACTGGGGGCAGGGGAACTTCTTCTGCGTGCCCTTCATGCCTTCCTCTCCGGCGCCCACGCGGGGCGCCGCTTCTCCAGAAACGCGGTCAGACCTTCCTTCGCCTCGTCGGATGCGCGGCGCTCCGCGATCGTCTTGACCGTCAACGCCATCGCCTCGGGCGGGCTCTTCCCCGCGACCTGCTCGATCAGGCTCTTGGCGACCCCGACCGCCTCCGGCGCGGAGCTCAAGAGCGACTCCACCTTGCGCTGTCCCGCGGCCCGAAGCTCAGCCTCGGGTACGACCTGGTGGACCAGGCCGATTCTCAGCGCTTCCCGCGCGTCGAAACGGTCGCCCGTCAGGAAGAGATCGCGGGCGAAACGCGGGCCGATCGCCCTCAGCACGTACGGCGAGATGACCGACGGGAGGATGCCGAGCTTGACCTCGGCCAGTGAGAACACCGTCCCTTCCGCGGCGATCGCGATGTCGGACGCTGCGACCAGCCCGACGCCGCCGCCGATCGCGGCTCCATGCGCGAGGGCCACGACGGGGCGCGGACACGCGTCGATCGCGCGCAGCATCTGGGCCATGCGCTCGGCGTCGGCCTCGTTCTCGGCCTTCGTGTAGCCGCCGGCCTTCCGCATCCACGCGACGTCGGCGCCGGCGCAGAAGGACGGCCCCAAGCCCGAGAGGACGACGACGCGCACGTCGGGCTCGACCGCCGCGGCGTGAAAGGCGCGGGTCAGCTCCTCGATCAGCACGTCGTCGAAGGCGTTGCGCACCTCCGGCCTGCTCAGGACGATGCGCAGCACCGGTCCGTCCTTCTCGAGCTTCAGGTTCGCGTAGGCGGCGGCGCTCATGACGCGTCCGTCAGGTGGCCCGAAAGGTTCAGCGGGACGACGAGGTCTCCCCCCTTCAGCCGTACGACGAGGCGTCCGGTCAGCCGCACGTCCACGTGGCCGCCGGCCATCAGCGCCTTGCCCGCCGCCGAAAGAAGCTCCCCGTGGTCGATCTCGATCGGGAGCGTCAGCGTGTTCTTCTGCCCGGAGTGGAGCAGGAGACCGCGGGTGGCGCCCTCCCCCACGACGCGGTCGTCGGCCGAGAGCGTGTACGCCGTCTCGGCGATCTTCAGGTCGAAAGAGAAAGGATTGCGGACCGCCAGCTCCGCCACCGCCTCCGAGGAGAGCAGGCTCATCTGCGTCAGGCGCACGCCGTCCAAGACGAGAAACTCCGAGAGGACGTCGTGACTGCCGCCGGTCTCGACGTCCTTCCATGCGGAGCGCCCGCTCCACTCTTTCGACGCGGTGCCGACGGAGCCCTTCAGGCGATACGAAAAGCCGTCCGGACGGAAACGGTCGGCCCAGTCAGCCGGTACGTCGGCGAAGTGCACCGTTACCGGCAGCCGCCAGCGTCCCCCCGCGTGGGACAGCGCCCCCGAGACCGGGAGCTCGATCGCCGATCCGTTCAGCGCGATCGCTCCCCGGAAGGGGCCCGGGGAAAGCTCCGCGGCCGGTCCGGAGATCGTGACGATCGCCTGCTTCTCGTTCTCGACGCGGACCGAGAACGTCAAAGGAGGCGGCGCCCCGGCCTGAAGCGTGAGAAGGAGGAGGACGACGGTGGCCACGCGTTACATCCGGAAAACGCCGAACTCCGTCTCCGGAATCGGCGCGTTGTAAGCGGCCGAGAGGGCCAGGGCCAGGAACGTGCGGGTCTGTGCGGGATCGATCACGCCGTCGTCCCACAGGCGGGCGGTCGCGTAGTACGGGTGCCCCTCGCGCTCGTACTTCTCGCGAGTCGGCCGCTCGAACTCGACGACCTCCTCCGGAGTCATCGGCGGCTTGCCGGCGCGGGCGAGCTGGTCCTGCTTGACCGTCGAGAGCACCGAGGCCGCCTGCGGCCCGCCCATGACCGAGATGCGGGCATTCGGCCACAGAAACAAGAACCGCGGCCCGTAGGCCCGGCCCGACATGCCGTAGTTGCCGGCGCCGAACGAGCCGCCGATGATCACCGTCAGCTTCGGGACGGCCGCGTTGGCCACGGCGTGGACCATCTTGGCGCCGTCCTTCGCGATGCCGCCGCGCTCGTAGTCCTTGCCCACCATGAACCCCGTGATGTTCTGGAGAAAGAGAAGCGGGATTTTCCTGCGGGCGCAGAGCTGGATGAAGTGCGTCGCCTTGAGAGCCGACTCCGAGAACAGGATGCCGCTATTGGCCACGATCCCGACGAGGAAGCCCGAGAGGCGGGCAAACCCGCACACGAGGGTCGTCCCGTAGCGCGCTTTGAATTCTTCGAACCGCGAGCCGTCCGTGAGCCGCGCGATGATCTCGCGCACGTCGTAAGGCTCGCGCGGGTCCGGGGGCACGATGCCGTAGATCTCCTTCGGGTCGTAGGCGGGCTCCTCCGGCTCCTCGCGGTCCGCCGGGAGCGTCTTCATGGTGTGAAAGTTCTCGACGATCGCGCGCGCGGTCTCGAGGGCCTGGGCGTCGTTCTCGGCGAAGTAGTCCGCCACGCCGGAGATCCGCGTGTGCACGTCGGCGCCGCCCAGATCCTCGGCGGACACGTCCTCGCCCGTGGCCGCTTTCACCAGGGGCGGTCCCGCGAGGAAGATCGTGCCCGTGCCCTTGACGATCACGGCCTCGTCGGACATCGCCGGCACGTAGGCGCCGCCCGCCGTGCACGAGCCCATCACCACGGCCACCTGCGGAATACGCTTGGCCGACATACGCGCCTGGTTGTAGAAGATCCGCCCGAAGTGCTCCCGGTCCGGAAACACTTCGGCCTGAAGCGGCAGGAAGGCGCCTCCGGAGTCCACGAGATACACGCAGGGCAGGCGGTTCTCCTCGGCGATCTCCTGCGCCCGCAGGTGCTTTTTCACGGTCATCGGGAAATACGTCCCGCCCTTGACCGTTGCGTCGTTGGCGACCACCATGACCTCGCGCCCCGAGACTCTTCCGATCCCCGTCACGAGGCCCGCGGCGGGCGCTTCGCCGTCGTACATCCCGTGCGCGGCCATCGGCGAGAGCTCCAGAAATGGCGAGCCGGGATCCAGGAGCGCATCCACCCGGTCGCGGACGAACATCTTGTTCTGCTGGGTGTGCCGCTCCCGGCCGGGGCCCCCGCGGCGGACCCGGGCGAGTTCCTCTTTCAGCGCCGCGACGAGGCCCTCCATGACGCGGAAGCGCTCTCGGAACTCGGACGAGCGCGTGTCGATGTGGGAGGGAAGGATGTCCATGGGCGGGGCTACGCCCGGGCCACCTTTTCCCCCGCCGCCTTCTGGATGAAGTCCACCAGCGTCTGGGTGGGCGTTCCGGGAAGGAAGATCTCGCGAATGCCGAGGGCCTTCAGGTTCTCGATGTCCTTGTCGGGAATGATCCCGCCGGCGACGACCAGGATGTCCTCGCCGCCGCGCTCCTTCAAGAGCTTCAGAATCTCTGGAAAGAGAACGTTGTGGGCGCCGGAGAGGATCGACAGGCCCACGACGTCCACATCCTCCTGGATGGCGGCGGCCGCGACCTGCTCGGGCGTCTGCCGCAGGCCTGAGTAGATGACCTCCATGCCCGCGTCGCGTAGCGCCCGGGCGATGACCTTGGCGCCGCGGTCGTGGCCGTCGAGGCCCGGCTTGGCGATCAGGACGCGGATCGGTCGAGACATGCCGAGGCCCGAGTGTATCAGCCGATGATGGCCACGGGATCGCCGACCCGCAGCCGGTTGCCCGCGATCGCGCGGGCGCTGACGCCGATCATCCCGCCGCGCCCGCGCACGATCGCGGCGAGGATCCCGGGCGAGCGCTCCCGCGTGTCGGCATCGAGGCTCGGCACGATGCACCGCTCGCATTGCCGCACCATCTCCAGCAGGACGTCCCCAATCCAGATCTGCCGGCCGATCCACCGGTCTTCCTCGAAGGGGCGCGCGTCGGGCAAGTCCAGGAGCAGGTTCGAGCGGAACCGCGGCGGCTCGAGCGGGCCGCCGTACTGCGTCTCGACGAACCGCACGGTCTGGACCGACAGGACGTGGAGGGGCGCGAGCTCGGTGTCGACGTCCGCGCGGGGCCGCAGGCGCACCCTTCGGCCGCACCGGCTCGCGATGTCGTCGACCCAGCTCGAGTCCGACAGCTCGCGCTCCGAGCCGTCGGGCATGCGGACACGGATCCAGGGGGCGAGATCCGTTCCCCGCACCATCGGATCCAGCAAGCGCGCGCGGTACCGGAGCAGGAAGGGCACGGTGAGGGAGCTCAAGGCGAGGCCGTGATCCTGGTCGAAGAGGTCGTAGATCCGGTCGCCAGCGAGGCCAGAGCCCTGCACGAGGCACTCGTTCGGCTTTTCGCCGCCGAGCGAACGCACGGGAAAACGCCGCAGCGCTGCCAGCTGTCCAACGACCTCCGCAAGCTCCATGGGATGGCCGTGAGACTAATGCAGGGGGCGGCTTTCGACAACCCGAAGGATGCGGTCGTCGCCCGGAGCGGGGGTTCCGCGGCCGTCACGGTTGCTCGTAGCCACGTACAGGGCGCCGTCCGGGCCGGAGACGACGTCTCGCAGCCTCCCGTAAGCACCGGAGAAGAGCTCCTCGGTTTCGAGGACGCGCCGGGGATCCGCGGGGGCGAGGCGGACGCGGATGAGCCGCTCCCCGCGAAGCGTCGCGAAGAAGAAATCGTCGCGAAAAAACGGCAGCAGGTTTCCGCGCGAGAACGAGGCGCCGGAGGGCGCCACCGCCGGCGTGTACTCGAGAAGCGGAGGCACCGTTCCGGGGCGCGTCTGGCGGTGATGGACGAGAGGCCAGCCATAGTTCTTGCCCGCCTCGACGATGTTGACCTCGTCCCCGCCACCCGGCCCGTCGAAACCCGAGGGCCCGTGCTCCGTCTGAAACTGGAGCCCGGAGCGCGGCTCCCAGTCGATCCCCTGGGCGTTGCGGTGGCCGTAGGAAAAAACCGGAGATCCGGGAAAGGGATTGTCCGAGGGGATCGTGCCGTCGGGATTGAGCCGCAGCGTCTTTCCTCCCAGCGACTTCAGGTCCTGTGCGATCTCCCGGCGCGTCGCATCGCCGGTGGTGACGTAGAGCCGGCCGTCGGGACCGAACCGGATCCGGCACCCTGCATGGTAGCGCGCCGCCGGAATGCCCTCGATGATCACCGTCCGGTCCGCAAGCGATCTTCCCGTGTCCCGAAACCGCGCAACGCGCACGCGCGGGCCGCCGGGCGCGTCGTAGGCATACGCGAGATACACGAAGCGCGTGCGGTCGTAGTCCGGCGCGATGGCCATCCCCATCAGGCCGCTCTCCCCCGACGCCTCGACGTCCTCGAGCACGGCCAGCGGCCGGGCTTGCAGCGCTCCGTTCTCGACGACGCGGACCCGGCCGGGCCGTTCCGTTACAAGCAGCCTCGCGGGCGAGGTGAACACCAGCGACCAGGGCACTTCGAGCCCGCTCGCGAACGTGTCGACGCGCAGCGTCGCTCCCGCCGTGGTCGGGAACGTCCGGGAGGCCGGGGACTCGGGCTCCCCCGCGCCTCTGAAGCCCGCGGCGATCAGGAGTACCGCGGCCGCGCCGCCCGCCGGAGCGCGTCTCAGGCGTGCCTCCGCAACGGCAGCTTCGCCGCGAGAGCCTCCCACGCCCGCCGCCGGTGCGAGATCCGGTCCTTCTCCTCCGCAGACATCTCCGCAAAGGTTCGGTCGGCGCCGTCGGGCACGAAGAGGACGTCCCAGCCGAAGCCTCCGGCGCCGCGCGGCTCGCGGGCGATCGAGCCGTGCGTCTCCCCGCGAGCCGTCACGACCTCTCCTCCGTCGCAGTAGCCGATCGCGCAGGCCGCCGTCGCGCTGCGGTCCGGAAACGCGTCGAGCATGCGCGCGATCGCCGCCACGCCGGCGCTCTTCTCGACCCATTTGACGAGAGCGCCCGGAAAGCCGCCCCAGGCCCGGATCGCGAGGCCGCTGTCTTCGACCAGCACCGGCCGCGACAGGATCGCGTAGGCGCTGCGCGCCTTCTCCTCTACGATGTCCGACGGGTCGAGCGCCTGGGGCTCGGGCAGATCGAGGTCGAGCCGCTCGACGTCGAAGCCCAGCCGCTCGGCCTCGCGCGCCTTCTCGGCGCGGCTCGTGACGAAGATCAGCGGCAGAGAGCCCACGGCACGATTCTGCCACGGCCTAGAATGCGCGCCATGGCCCCGGAGTCCAAACCTTGCCCGCGTTGCGGGCACGCGCTCGCCTTCGGCGCACGTTTCTGCGCCGCGTGCGGTCTGGCTCTGGCGCGGCTGGAGCCGGGCGAGGTCCTGGACGGCAAGTACGAAGTGCTGGACAAGATCGCCGAGGGCGGAATGGGCGAGGTGTACCGCGCTCGCCACGTGCACCTCGATGAGATCCGCATCATCAAGATCACCAAGCCCGGCGCGCTCGGCCAGGGCGGCGACCGCCGCTTCCAGGAGGAGGCCCGCCTCGCGAGCCTCGTCCGCCACCCCAACGTCGCCGCGCTCTACGACTTTTCGCGGCGGCCCGACGGCGCGTACTACCGGAGCCTCCCGTAGCCTCCGAGCCGCGGAGTCGGAGGCCGGCCGCGAAAGCCGCGTTCGCGGCGCTCGCGCTCGCCGCCGCGGCCGCCGCGGCCCTCTATCT
>JBASRI010000075.1:0-1648 GCA_049273755.1 Thermoanaerobaculia bacterium | reverse complement strand
TGCGGTGCCGACGAGGGCGCCTTCCTCGTGACCGAAGCGGACCCGGAAGACCGGGAGTGCATTCAGCGCGAGGGCTAGAAACAGACCGCCCATCACGAGCATTGGATGTACCAGAGCGTCTGGTCGTTCGAGACCAAGCAATCCGGACGATACGAGAATGAGCGCAGGAAGAAGCAGGACAAAACCCAAGACGGCCACTCTCACGTCTCTACTCATTGGAACCTCCGCGGCCAGTGCTCCGTGACGTCGGAGCAAAAAAGCACTTTGCATGGTAAAGTATGCACGGTCTTCTGTCAAGGGAGCCGGAGCGGGAGAGGATGGCCGGAAGCGGCCTCACGGGCGGCGCGACAGCCGGGAGGGCTGGCGAGCGAGGTGAGCAGCGCGAGTCCGCTGCGTCCGCGTGTGAGACGGCGCTGGAACGACGTCCTCTACCAGCACACGCCCGGCGCAGTCCCAAGATACGTGTCATCCGTCAGCTGGCTCAGCATGAAGTCCGCCACATCCGCTCGTGAAATACGGACCGTCCAGAGGAAGCTGCCGACGTGCGGACCACGGCGATAGGAACCTCGTTTCTTGCCGTTGGTCAAGACCCCCGGTCGGACGATCACCCATTCGGCCTTGCTTGCGGCGATCAGCCTTTCCTGCCGCGTCTTGTCCCAGAAATAGAAAGGCAAGATGAGCGGAATGACGAAGAACGTGTAGTACAGACCCATTCGCCCGGCACCATCTCCCAGGCCGAGCGCGGTCTCGCAGACGAGGCGCGGGATGCCGTGAGTCTCCATTGCGCGCAGGAGATTCCGAGTCCCCTCCGAGAGGATACGAGTCGGATAGAAGTACTTCTTGTGGCCAAGGGCGGAAATCACAGCATCCTGTCCGCGCATTGCCGCCTCGACGGAGGCGTAGTCGAGGACATCGCCCGGAACGACTCGGAGTTGCGGGTGCTCGATCGGAAGCCTTGACGGGTCTCGAACGAGCGCGGTGACGACGTGCCCCCGTTCCAATGCTTGCGCGACGAGCTGGCGACCGGTCCCCCCAGTCGCTCCCACGATGAAGACTCGCGTGGGATGTCGTCGCGGCTTCCCGCCCGGAGTCGCGGTCAGCGCCCGGAGCCCGGCAAAGGCCAGGCCGGTCGAAAGCGCGATCGCGTAGAAGACAAACAGAACGAGAAGCGTCATCTAAGATCGGCGCGGCCGCCCAACCGGACTGCAATCGTTCGGCGCCTTTCACTCAACCCCTCCTGTAGCTCCCGGACCTCCCGCCCGTCTTCTCGAGCAGCACGATCTCCCGGATCACCGCCCCCCGGTCCAGCGCCTTGACCATGTCGTAGAGAGCCAGGCACGCGGCCGAGACCGCGGTGAGCGCTTCCATTTCGACGCCCGTCTTTCCGGTGATGCGGGTGGTCGCGGTCACGACGGCTTCGCGGTTCTTGGAGTCGAGCCGCACGTCCACCTCGACGGACTCGAGCGCCAGGGGGTGGCAGAGCGGCACGATCTCGGAGGTCCGCTTGGCGGCCTGGATGCCCGCCAGCCGGGCGACGGCCAGCGCGTCGCCCTTGGCGAGCTTTCCCTGCGCCAGGGCGTCGAAGGCCGCCTTCGCCATCGCCAGCGCTCCGCGCGCGACGGCCACCCGGCGCGTCTCTCGTTTGGGC
>JBASRI010000061.1:0-1849 GCA_049273755.1 Thermoanaerobaculia bacterium | reverse complement strand
GCCCGGAGCCTGCCGGGGAACGCCCGGAGCTCCCGGAGCGCCCGGAGCGCCCGCGACGGCGGCGCCGGCCTCGGCGGCCTTCTTTCCGCCGTGGCCCTTGAAGATCCGCGTCGGCGCGAACTCGCCCAGTTTGTGGCCGACCATGTTCTCGGCGACGTAGACCGGAATGAACTTGCGGCCGTTGTGCACGGCGATCGTGTGCCCGACCATGTCGGGGATGACCGTCGAGCGGCGCGACCACGTCTTGACGACTTTCTTCTCGCGGGTCGCGTTCAGGGCCGCCACCTTCTTGGTGAGGTGGGGGTCCACGAACGGTCCCTTTCGGATCGAACGCGACATCGTTTAAGCCTTCGACTTGCGGCGCCGGATGATGAATCCGTCGGTCCGCTTGTTGTTGCGGGTCTTCAGACCCTTGGTCTTCCAGCCCCACGGCGAGGCCGGGTGGCGCCCTCCGGAGGTCTTGCCCTCGCCGCCGCCCATGGGGTGGTCTACCGGGTTCATCGCGACGCCGCGGTTGTGCGGCCGCCATCCCAGCCAGCGGTTGCGGCCGGCCTTTCCGATCGAGATGTTCTCGTGCTCGAGGTTGCCGACCTGCCCGATCGTGGCGTAGCAGTCGATGTGGACCTCGCGCACTTCGCCCGAAGGAAGGCGGACCTGCGCGTAGGCGCCCTCCTTGGCCATCAGCTGGGCCGCGGCGCCGGCCGAGCGCACGAGCTGGCCGCCCTTGCCCCTTGTCAACTCGATGTTGTGGATCGTGGTGCCGAGCGGGATCGCCTTCAGCGGCAGCGCGTTGCCCGGAAGGATGTCCGCCGCCGGGCCGGAGATGACCTTCGCGCCGACCTCGAGGCCGTTGGGCGCCAGGATGTAGCGCTTCTCGCCGTCGGCGTAGTGGAGCAGCGCGATGCGCGCCGTCCGGTTCGGGTCGTACTCGATCGAGGCGACCTTCGCCGGGATGTCCTGCTTGTCCCGGCGGAAGTCGATGATCCGGTAGAGGCGCTTGTGTCCCCCGCCCATGAAGCGCGAGGTCGTCCGCCCCTGGTTGTTGCGGCCGCCGGTCGAGCGCAGGCCCACCGTCAGGCGCTTCTCCGGGCGCACCGACGAGAGCTCCTGAAAGTCGAGCTTGGTCTGGAACCGGACGCCGGGAGAGGTCGGTTTGAACTTCTTGACTGGCATCACACGCCCTCGAAGAACTCGATCTTCTGGTCCGGCGCGAGCCGGACGTAAGCCTTTTTCCAGGCTTTGCGCTGGCCGACGAACCGGCCCATGCGCTTCCACTTCCCCTGACGGTTGGCGACTCGCACGTCCACGACCTTGACGCCGAAGAGCTTCTCGACGGCGCGGCGGACCTCGATCTTGTTGGCCGAGCGGGCCACTTCGAAGCAGATCGTGTTGGAGCCTTCCTTCATTCGCGTGGCCTTCTCGGTGATGAGCGGCCGGCGGATCAGCTGCTGCGCTTCCATCACTCGCCTCCCAGGTTCTTGACGACGCGGGCGAACGCGTGCTTGGTCAGCACGACCGTCCCGTGCGCCAGCACGTCGTACGCGTTGACGCCCAGCGGATCGACGAGCTTCCAGGCCTTGACGTTGCGGGAGGCGCGCTCGAAGTTCTGGTTGCCCCGGGTGTCCACGAAGAGCGCCTTGCCCTCGATGCCGAGCGCGTCGACCGCGGAGCGCAGGTCCTGCGTCTTGTGGCTCTCGAGCTCCATCCGGTCCACGACGACGATGCGCTCCTCGGCCGCACGCCGCGAGAGCACCGCCTTCAAAGCGTTCTTCTTCTCGCCCACCGAGAGGTCCTGGGCGTAGGAGCGCGGGACCGGGCCGTGCGCCGTGCCTCCGTGGCGGTGGATCGG
>JBASRI010000058.1:0-10660 GCA_049273755.1 Thermoanaerobaculia bacterium | reverse complement strand
GCTCGTGATCGTGTGGCCGCCCTTGCCGGTGCCGTACTTGTTCTTCCAGCCGAGGCCCTGATCCTCCAGGCCAGCGCCCTCCGGCTCCGGACCGACGTTCCCGACGGCCGGGGCCGCGCCGTGCGTCTTGCCGAACGAGTGGCCGCCGACGATGAGCGCGACCGTCTCCTCGTCGTTCATCGCCATGCGCGCGAAGGTCTCGCGGATGTCCCGCGCGGCCGCGATCGGGTCCGGCTTCCCGCCGGGCCCTTCGGGATTCACGTAGATCAAGCCCATCTGTACGGCGCCGAACGGTTTGGCGAGCTGGCGGTCGCCGCTGTAGCGCTCGTCTCCCAGCCAGGTGTCCTCCGGGCCCCAGAAGATGTCCTGGGGCTCCCAGACGTCGGGCCGGCCGAAGCCGAAACCGAAGGTCTTGAACCCCATGGATTCCATGGCGACGTTGCCGGCGAGGACCAGGAGGTCGGCCCAGGAGATCTTCTGGCCGTACTTCCTCTTGAGCGGCCAGAGCAACCGCCGCGCCTTGTCGAGGTTCGCGTTGTCGGGCCAGCTGTTGAGGGGGGCAAAGCGCTGCTGGCCTTCGCCGCCACCGCCGCGGCCATCGGCGATGCGGTACGTGCCGGCGGCATGCCACGTCATGCGGATGAAGAGCGGGCCGTAGTGGCCGTAGTCGGCCGGCCACCAGTCCTGCGAAATCGTCATCAGCTCGATGAGATCGCGCTTCAAGGCCTCGACGTCGAGGGACTCGAACTTTTCGGCGTAATCGAAGTCCGCTTCCATCGGATTGGACAGGTGCGAGTGGCTATGGAGCACCGAAAGGTCCAGCTGATTCGGCCACCAGTCCTTGTTCGTCCTCGGCCGGCCCCGCTTGGGAGTCGGGGCGGGGATGGCAGGGCTCTCGCTTTCGCTGACACTTCGGGTGCGTTCCTTTTCGGGCATGACGCTTCTCCTCTCGAGGTTGCTTCGATGGGCGGTCTCGGTTCTCTGCCGCCGGAGTTTCGATTCTGGCCGAAGCGCCTTGAACGGTCTAACGACTTATATTGGTTACAATGATCGAGTTTATCGATCAACGATCGGGGAGCAGAACCGATGCGCGCCCTACCCACGCTCCGCCAGCTCGCCTACCTCGTCGAGCTCTCCGAGCACCTGAACTTCCGCGTCGCGGCCGAGGCGCAGTTCGTCACGCAGTCCACGCTGTCCGCCGGAATCAAGGAGCTCGAGACGCTGCTGGGCGTGCAGCTCGTCGAGCGCGACAAGCACCACGTACGGCTCACCACGGTGGGCGACGACGTCGTCGCGCGCGGGCGCGAGCTGCTGGCCGCGGCCAGGGATCTGGCGGAGGCGGCTCGCTCGGCGACGGGCCCGCTGTCCGGGCCTCTGCGCCTCGGCGCCATTCCCACGATCGCGCCCTATCTCCTACCCGGAGTGCTTCCGGCGCTGCGGCGCGCCTACGGAGCGCTGAAGCTCTACCTGCGCGAGGACCTCACGGGGCGCCTCCTCGAGCGGCTACGCACGGGCCGCCTCGACGTGGCGCTGATCGCGCTCCCTTTCGATACCGGCGACCTGTACGTGCGCGAGCTGTTCAAGGACGAGTTCTCGTTCGTGGCCCGGGAAACCGATCCTGCGGTCCGAGCGAAGACTGTCGCGCTCCGGAGGATCGACACCGGCGACATGTTGCTGCTGGAAGAGGGGCATTGCCTGCGCGACCATGCCATCGCGGCGTGCGGTCCTCGCCGGGGCACGTGGGAATCCCGCGTCGAGGCGACGAGCCTGACGACGCTGATCCAGATGGTCGAGGGCGGACTGGGTGTGACGCTTCTGCCGAGGATCACCCTGGACGCGGGCATTCTCAAAGGAACGCGGCTTGTGGCGCGCCCCTTCTCCTCGCCGGCGCCGTCGCGCACGCTGGCGCTTGCGGCGCGGCGCACTTCGCCGCGCCTCCGCGACGCGGACCTCCTGGCGGAGTTCCTCGTGGAGCAGCATCGCCACTCAGTACACCCCGTCGGTCGGCACCGCTGAGCAGCTCCACCTGGGGAGTCGGAGCCGGGCCGACCGGTCCGGATTTTGCATTCACGGGGGACGGCAGAAGATGTCAGACGAGAGACCATCCGGCGGTTCCGTGGGAAGGCTGCAAGCACGATCGCGCGTGCCGACAGAAAGGCGTCAACGAGTGGGTTTCGGAGTGCCGTGGGCGCGTCGCGTGTCCTAGACCTTTCTCGCAGCCGGCGCCCTCGACGTGGGCCGCCTCGCGTCCCGTTTCGGCGCTTGGGTGCGTCCGCCCTCTCGCTTCGACAGGTAGTCGCGCAAGACCACGGCGCCGTTGTGAAGGGTGTCGTGGGCGCTATACAGCAGCGTCACCGTGCCGCGCCGGCTGATGTCGAGGATCGGCTCCCACCCACCGGGGTTGGCGTTGAGCTCATGCCGGTATCGCCGCCGAAACTCTTCCCAGCGCTCCACCCGATGGTTAAACCACTTCCGTAGCTCCGTGCTGGGTGCGACCTCCTTCCGCCATGCGTCGAGCGCGAGGGCCTCCTTCTTCATTCCTCGCGGCCAAAGACGCTCTACGAGGATTCTCCGGCCGTCACCGCGCGAGGGAGCCTCATAGGTACGCTTGATTCGAATCATCGCGTTGAGACTACTGGGGGCTTGTCGTACGGGCAACTCGGAGGAGCCGAAGTCCCGAGAATCGACCCAAAGCTCCGAGGTGAGTTCCCCCCACCGGGGTGAATCTCCCCGTCTCATCGGGAATCCAGGATTCCTTCGACGTGACTATAGAGTCGGCGAATGCGAGCGGCAACGCCGCTGAAAGCCTTGCCCTATCGAGAGTTGGCGGCCGACTTGCGGAACGTTGCTCGATGCTTCGCCGGGGAGAAACTCCTGCCTCACCCTGGCACTGATCTTGACCTATCTCCTCGTTGGAGAGTATGCCCATGAAAACAGCGTCGACGTCGCAACCTGCGGTCCTAGTCGTTCTCTTGGCGGACATCGAAGTGGCCCGCCAACTCGCGGACAAGTCGTGTGGAGACTGGGCGCCATCCAGCGGAGTCTTGCGCGGCCTCTGTGTCAACTGCGATCACCGGTATTACTGCACTTACCCCAAGCCTCCCGGCGGGGTCTGGAGCTGCGACGAATATGTCTAGCAGAGTTTCGTGCGAGCCGAGGCGCTCACGGTCGGAGCTGGAAAGGAGTGTCATGACAAAGCAAATCGCGATGTCGCCGCCGACGAATCTGTGGGCGGTGATCCTGGTGGGAGAGGACGGAACAGGTCTGCAAGCGCGGACTCCCGGATCTCGAGGCGACGACCGAAACAAGCTGCTCCAGGCGCCTTTCGGCATCGACTCACTTCTGCGTCAGACGTTGAGCCGGACGCGATTGGCCGTGCCTCTGGAGCGGACCGTCATCGTCGCAAACCGATCCCACGAGATCCATCTGGCCTCCGAGTTTCCCGTGCCGGGAGCGCCTCGCCTGGTGCTCCGGCCGCGGCACCGAGGAACTGCGGCGGACGTTCTGCTCGCCGTCCACTGGATCCGGCGACAGGAACCCGACGCCGTCGTTGTGGTTCTTCCGTCCGAGCAGGTGGTTCTCGAGCCGTTCGCCTTCACGCAACACGTCGTCACCGTGGCCCGTTTTGTGGCGCGCCACGACCGAGAGATCGTCATCGTGGGCGCACGACCGACTTACCCCGACACGCAGTACGGATGGATCGAGACGGGACAACCGATCGCCGATACTGGATGCGAGCCGGTTTGGCGGGTCCGTAGTCTCCGGGGGAATCTGTCCTACCCCCTCGCCCGCGCGTGCTACGAGTCAGGATTCCTCTGGAATACCTTCGTGATCGTGGCTCGGGCGGAGACTCTCCTTCAGGCGAGCCGCCCGCGTTTGCCGGAGCTGGACACAAGACTGGAGACCGTCGCGGCGCTCGTCGGAACTCAGTATGAACAGCGCAGCGTGGACGAGTTTTACGCGCTCGCGGCCGAGGCGACCTTTTCTGAAGCAGTCCTGGCGGGCGGGCACCAGCTGCTGTCGGCCTCGCGTCTGCCGCCGATTCACTGGAGCGGTCGGGCGAATCCCGGACCTGGTCTCCGGCCGCCGGAACCGCGCGGACCATTCGACGGGTTGGTGGAGCAGTACCGTCTGCAGGCCAATGTGGACGCGTGCCGGGACAAGGAGGCGATGTCGCCGGACTCGCCCTGGAGAGCCGCACCACGAGAGCCGGCCCACCGCGAATCCGGTCGACGGCGAGTAGCGGGCGCTGGGCGTCGATGGAATGGACGAGCCTTGCCGCAGAACGGAGGATTTCATGGCGCGCACATCGAAGCCGGGAGTCGGAAGTCTCGGGGCTCCCGACTCGTCGGCCCTCGGAAGGACGGACGCGGGCGATCTGAACATCCGACCGCCGTCGCCACGAGAGCGTCGCGCAACCCCGAGCGAGGAAATGATCGATCAGACGATCGCGCATTCCTTCCCGGCCAGTGACCCACCGAGCTGGACGCTCGGAATCTAACCGCGCCTCTGAGAGGCCGGTTGACGATCAAGAGGAGAAGCCATGACAGAAAAGCAAATCTATTTGACCGAATCGGACTTCGAGCGCATCAGCGGGGTTCTGCGCAGCAACTGGTTGCGCGACCGCGAGGACGTTGGAGACTTGAGCCGCCTGCGGGACGAGCTCCACCGCGCTCTCGTCGTCAAGTCGACGGAGATTCCGAGCGACGTCGTTACGATGAATTCGCGCGTACAGCTTCGCGATCTCGACTCGGGAGATGCCGTCGTCTTCTCCCTTGTCTACCCGTCCTTAGCACATCGTCCTGGGGCAGACGCCCCGGAGATGACCGTGTCGGTCCTGGCTCCGGTCGGGACGGCCATCCTCGGTTATCGCGTCGGGGACACGATCGAGTGGAAGGTGCCAGCCGGCGTGCGGCGGTTGAAAGTCGAAGACGTGCCCTTTCAGCCGGAGGCCACTGGTCGGTACGATCTATGAAGCTGCGGAGCCGGTGAGAGCGGTTCCGCGGCGGGCTTCGCTCCAGCGAATCTCAAACTGAAAGGAGACCCCCATGCTTGCATACACGCTTCCGGATCTCGCCTACGACTACGGCTCACTCGAGCCGCACATCTCGGGGCGGATCATGCAACTCCACCATGACAAGCATCACGCCGCCTACGTAAAGGGGGCCAACGAGGCTCTCGACAGGCTCGCCGAGGCGCGCCAGAAGTATGATTTCGCATCCATCGCCGGCCTCGAGAAAGCCCTCGCATTTCACGTCTCCGGTCACGTGCTGCACTCCCTCTTTTGGCGAAACATGGCACCGAAAGCGGAGGACCGCCCCACAGGCGAGCTCGCGGAGGCGATCGACCGCGATTTCGGCAGCTTCGAGGCGTTTCGCAAGGAGATGATTGCTGCTGCCTCCTCGATCATGGGCTCGGGTTGGGCCGCCCTTGTCTGGGAGCCTGTCGCCGGGCGCCTCGTGACTGCGCAGATCTACGACCACCAGAGCAACGTGACTCAAGGAGGCACGCCGCTGCTCGTGCTGGACGCCTGGGAACACGCCTTTTATCTCCAGTACCAGAACCGCAAAACCGAATTCTTCGAGGCTGTTTGGAACGTCTGGAACTGGGCGGACGTGGCGGCACGACTCGAGGCGGTGCGTGCTGAGAGCGGTCGAGGTTGTCGGCAAGTAACCGATAGGAAGCCCGAAGTCGAATCGTTCCTGCCGGTAGTCGCATGAGCCCCTTCCGCGCGGCGGACCCTCGCGCACCGGCCGCCGACCTGAGCATCGCCTTGCCGCGCTACCCTGCCGGATCGGCAAACGAGAACAAGCCGAGACTCACCGCTCGCGGTGCTGACCGTAGGCCATTCGACGAGGCCGTTCGAGGAGTTCTTGGCTTTGCTTTCGGTCCAAGCGGTGACCCGGCTCGTGGACGTGCGCACCGACAACACGGTGACTTCGGAACCAACGGAGGGATGCCATTCATGAGGAATCTCAGAGTCGGCGATCACGTAACCTGGAATTCGGAGGCGGGGTACGTCAGCGGAACGATCACTAAGGTGCACACAAGAGACGTTGACTTCAAGGGATACACGCACCATGCGAGCAAGGAAGAGCCACAGTATGAAATCCAGAGCGACAGGACCGACCACATCGCCATGCACAAAGGCTCGGCGCTGAGGAAGTCGACCCGCTGACCGTCACGAGGCGCTGAACGGCCCAGGCACGTTCAGGCCGCGTGTCGGGGCTCGTGCCAATGAAGCGATCGACTGTCAAGCCTGTCGCCGCCAGGGAGCAGCACGAGATCGCAGTCGAGGAGCCATTTCGGCTCGACCTCACCGTGAGTGTGCTCCGACGGCTGTCGTCCAACATAGTGGACGTGCTCACGGCCGACGGTGAGTACTTCCGCGCACTCGGTGATCGTCACGAACCAGTGATCGTTCGGGTCACGCAACTCCGGCCCGGCGCCCTTGCCGTCACGTTCGCGCGCCGCGAGGCTGTGCTCGGTGACCACGCCCGGGCGCTTGCCACCGTTCGGAGGATGCTCGGCGTCGAGTGCAAGCTCTCGCGTTTCTACCGCGCGGCCAGAGATATCCCGTGGTTGAGGCCTCTGGCGGTCCGGATGCGCGGCGTGAAGCCGCCCCGATATCCGACCCTGTGGGAAGCGTGCATCAATGCCATCGTGTTTCAACAGGTCAGCCTCGTCGCCGCGAGCTCGATCTCCCGGCGCCTGATCACGGCGCTCGGTGTTCCTAAGAAGTGGGGCTCGATCGCGCTCTACGCGTTCCCGACCATAGACCGCTTCCAGCATGCGAGCGATGACGTGTTGCGAGCTGCCGGATTGAGCGCGAACAAGCTCGCGGCACTACGGCGGGTGGCCGAGGCGCTGCGCTCAGGCATGCTTGATGAAGCGGCCCTGGAAGCCCTGCCCAGCCCGGACGCCGCAGCGCTGCTCTGCCGGATCAAGGGAATCGGCCCTTGGACGGCGACGGTCATCCTGCTACGGGGACTCGGCCGGCTCGACGTCTTCCCGATGAACGACTCGAGCGTTGCTCGCAACCTGGCTTTCGTCGCAGGATCCATACCCTCGGACATCGACCAGGCCCTCATTGAGCTGGGCCCCCAGCGGGGAATGCTCTATTACCACCTGCTGCTGAGTCGACTCGACGCGCGTGGCGACGTGGGCCGTGCCTCTTCGATCTAGTGCGGATTTGCATCCGCCACTGCGGAGAGGGTGAATGTTCGCGATGCCGGCTTAACCCGGAGGTCCTTCTCGAACGCGACTTCCGAGATCGAACACGCGCATCTGGCCCGCGGCGACATCCTTCAAGCTGCCAACTCGTACGAACATCGTCCTCACCCCGGATGATCCCAGAAATCGCGCCGTTCTGAGCCCGGCCCGCCCCGCGTTGGCCCGTTCAACGTCCTTCGGAGGTCGCCCTTCAAATCGACTTCAGGTATTCGATCAGATCTCTCTTTTGCTCGTCCGTTAGGTGCAGCTTGAGGAAGCCGTTGTAGTGCTCGACGACTTCCGCCAGGTTGGCAAAGCGGCCGTCGTGGTAGAAGCCGCCCTTGTGAATCTTCTGCGTGTCGAACAGGGCTCGCAGCGGAGTCGTCACATAGCGTCGCTCCGGGCCGCGGTCCGCCTGGAAGCTGTCGATGCCGATGTCGTCGGCCTTGTGGAGGTTATGCCCGGGCTCGGTGAAGATCGGCGGCACATGGCAGGTCGCGCACTTGGCGTTGCCGTTGAACAGCATCTGCCCGCGCTGAGCGGCCTTAGCGTCGTAGCTGCCCTGAGGTGCCTTGGGTACCGGCATCGCGAGTTGATAGAAGTGCAGAGCTGGCAGCTTTGCTGTGATCAAGTCTTTGGCGTCGCGCTTGTGCCCCCAGCCGGCCTTTGCCGCGACCGGGTATTGCTCGGCATTCTCGAGGCGCGAATCGATGAAAGTGCCCTTGCCGTACATCTGTGTGTTGGCCACATACGCGTTCCAATAGGTGACGGTGCCCCAACCGCCCGTCCACGTGTGCTGGTTGACACCGGCCAGGCCAAACGCTGAGGGCATCATCGTCGCGGCGTTCTTGCCATCGGGACGCTTAGCTCTTCCGTCCATGTTCAGCTCTGCGTCGTACCGGCCTGGCCCCCAGCTGTTCAACACGGCTTTGACCGTCTCCACATCCACGCCAAGGAGGTCGCTGAACGGCTGGAGATTCGGCGCCGTCGCCACGATCGCGCCGATGTTCAGATCACGGTTTCCCCAACCGTCGAGTCGCTTGCCGATTCCGGGCGAAAATGAGTCGTCGACCGTGGAATGACAGATCGCACACTGGATGCCGATGGATCGGAGTTTGCCGTCGGGATTGAAAAAGCCGGTCACGCCCACGACCGCGTTTAGCTTGAGCAGCGCAGCGGTCGTGGCTGGGTCGTCGAGATCGACTTTGCCGGCCTTGATCTGCGCGACCAGGGCGGCGGGGAGCGCCTCGGCATCGACTTTCAGACCCAGGCCTAGCGCCGCCTTAGGGCTCACCCCCTTGCCGACGCCGCCTAACTTTTCACCGGCGATGGCCTCGTGCAGTCGCAGCTTGCCTCCCCAAAAGTCCTCCGACCCAAATGTGTCGAAGCGGAATATCTGCTTGCCCTCTTTGAGCATGCGTTGGGCGTTGGTCTGAATCTTCTCGTCGAAGTTCATTTGCGCGACCGGTGAGTTCGCCCGTTTCTCGGGTGCCGGCTGAGCAGCCCACACCGCGACCGTGAGGAAGGAAACAGTGGTGACACCGATGCCAAGGAGTTTGCTTCGCGTCATGATTCGCCTCCTTCGGGAGACCGTTGACTTCCCCGTATCGCAAGCTGTCGGTTCATGTCAAGCTGAGTTCAGCCTTGCGTCGGCGATTAAACACGGCCGAGGACTGCCGAGAGGACAACAACGCTTTCTGTGGGGCATGGGGGACTGCCGGGAAGCTAACGACGCGCTCTCCAAGGTGCTCTCCGCGCGCCGTTTTCACGCCATGTTCGGAGAGGTTTTCACCCTTCCGGAAGAGAGATGCTTCGGCCGAGCGGCACGCGGATCATGGGTCTGGACGATCCGGGCGCCAAGATGAGCAAGAGCGTGGCGCAGATCCGGCAGGGTCATGCCATAGGGCTCGTCGATTCTCCCGATGCGATCCGCAGCGCCGTCATGCACGCGGTCACCGATTCCGGACGTGAGGTTCGGTCCGGGCACCTATCTCCCGGAGTGACCAACCTCCTGACGATCTACGGGCTTCTGGCTGGCCGGCACCGCGAGGCCGTGCTGGGGGAGTTCGCGGGAAAACGCTATACGGTCTTGAAACGCGCGGTCGCGGAGTTGGTCGTCACGACGCTCGAACCCATCCGGCGGCGTTACCTGGAGCTGTGCGCCCAGCCAGAGACCCTTGATGCCATGCTCGATGCGGGCGCCGAACGCGCCCGCCCGCTCGCCAGCGCGACGCTCGTTCGGGTCAGGCAGCTCGTAGGCCTCGATGACGATCCGGGGGCGAGAAGCCAAAGGATCATAGGGTCTCCACCTTAATCAAATTCGTAGTTCCGGGGCGTCCTACCGGGATACCCGCCGTAACGACCACGGGGTCCCCGTGTTGCACGCGCGCAGCCGCCAGTGCGGCGCCGATGGGTCCGTCGATCAGCGCATCCACCGCCGGTTGGCTCTGATCCCGCAGCGGCGTGACGCCCCACACGAGCGCCAGTTGACGGGAGGTCTCGGCATGAGGGGTCGGAGCGAGGATTGGAGCTCGGGGCCGGTACCGGGAGACCCGTCGTGCGGTACCGCCCGACTGTGTGTACGTGACGATCGCCGCGGCGCCCACATCGGCGGCCGTTGTGCAGGCGGCCCTCGCGACCGCATCGGACAGCCGGCCGCCGGTCTCGAATCGGTGGATCCAGGCGTCGAAGGGAAAGCTCGACTCGGCATCGGCGGCGATCGCCGCCATCATCGCGACCGCCTCGACGGGGAACCGACCGATCGCGGTCTCTTCCGACAGCATGACCGCGTCCGTGCCGTCGAGAACGGCATTCGCCACGTCCGTAACCTCGGCGCGCGTCGGTCGCGGGCTGTCTTGCATGGAACGCAACATGTGTGTGGCGGTGATGACGGGCTTGCCGGCGCGATTTGCCTTCTCGATCAGCATCTTCTGGACCCGCGGCACCGTCGCCAGCGGGATGGCCACGCCGAGATCCCCACGGGCCACCATGACCCCATCCACCGTTTCGATGATCTCGTCGATATTGGTCAGCGCGCGCTGCGTCTCGATTTTGGCGATCAGAGGCACGGTGCTTGCGTGCTCCCGGAACATGCCCCGCACTTCTAGGACGTCCGCGGCCGTCCTGACGAACGACAGGGCCACGTAGTCGACCCCGTGGCGGAGGCCGAAGGCGACGTCCGCGCGGTCCTTCTCCGTGAACGTCGGCGCGGTGACTGAGCGGCCCGGGAGGTGGATGCCCTTGCGGGAGGCCAGTGTGCCGCCCGTGATCACCCGGCAGCGGACGTCCTCCTTGGTCGTGCCAATGACTTCCAGCTGCAGATCCCCATCACTGAGGAGCAAGGTGTCGCCGGGTTGGACGTCTTTGGTGAGGTGTGGGTAAGCGACGGAGACCTCCTGCCGGGAGCCGAGGACCTGCCGCGTGGTCAAGGTAAGCAGCGCGCCAGCTT
>JBASRI010000042.1:0-8066 GCA_049273755.1 Thermoanaerobaculia bacterium | reverse complement strand
GTACGTGGGTCCGCCGCTGCTCTTCGCCCTGGCCGCCGCGGCCGGACTGCTGCGGCTGGAAACGGCTCGCGCACGCAGCCGCTCGGCGCGGGCGCGGCTGGCCTCGACATTGCGGTGGATCGTCGCGGCGCTGATCGCCGTCGCCTTCGCGGGTCGAGCTTGGCGCTACCGCTCGATGGACGACCGGCCCATCGCGGGAACCGCGGGCATGCTCGCGGCGCGCCCGGAGCTTGCCCGGGAAATCGAGGAGGTTGCCTCCGCCGTCCGCTCGCGCACGACCGAGGGAGACGGCCTCGTCGTGTTTCCGGAAGGGGAGTTGCTCAACGACCTCTCGGGACGGAGCAACCCGCTTCGCCATCGTCTCTACCTGCCGGGCTACCTCACCGACGCGAACGAGCCCGAGATCCTGGGAGAGCTTCGACAAGCGGCTCCGGCGGCCATCGTTCTGTGGCGGCGTCCGGTCAGCGAGTACGGTCGCGCGCTGTTCGGGGAGGACTACGGCCGGCGCATTCGCGCCTGGATCGAGGAGAACTACCGTCTCGCTCCGTTGCCGGAGAGCGGGGCGCGCGCGCACTCCCGGTTTCTCCTCTTCCTGCGGCGATCCGCTTGAGCCATCGCGCGGAGGTCTTGGGAACCGGCGGCCGTTGCGCTAATCTAGAGTGATCCTGCACCCCCCGTTTCCCGCCGCCCGGCCTTGCGCGAAGGCGGAGCCGTGAGCTCCGGCAGCCGGGACGTCTCGCGGGCGGCGGCCGCGCCCGAGTCTCCCGAGCCGATCGAGCTTTCGGTCCTCCTCCCTTGCCTCAACGAGGAAGACACGCTGGCGGCCTGCATCGACAAAGCCCGGGAGGCGCTGCGCTCGGGCGGGATCTCCGGCGAGATCATCGTGGCGGACAACGGCAGCAGCGACCGCTCCGTCCAGATCGCCGAGAGCCTGGGGGCCCGGGTCGTCGTGGCGACCGCGAAGGGCTACGGCAGCGCGCTGATGGCCGGCATCGCTGCCAGCCGCGGCCGTTTCATCGTGATGGGCGACGCCGACGACAGCTACGACTTCGGCGATATCCCGAAGTTCGTCGAGAAGCTCCGTATGGGATTCGACCTCGTTCAGGGCTGCCGGCTTCGCACCGGAGGCGGCCGCGTGCTGCCGGGCGCGATGCCGCTGCTCCACCGCTGGTGGGGCAACCCGATGTTCTCGCGAATGGCCCGCTCCTGGTTCGGCGCTCCGATCCACGACGTCTACTGCGGCCTGCGCGGGTTCACCCGCGCCCACTACGAGACGCTCGACCAGCGATGCTCCGGGATGGAGTTCGCGACGGAGATGATCATCAAGTCGAGCCTCGCCGGCGCCCGCATCGGGGAGGTCCCGATCACGCTCCATCCCGACGGACGCAGGTCGCACCGGCCGCACTTGAAGACGTTTCGCGACGGCTGGAGGACGTTGCGGTTCTTTCTCCTCTACAGCCCGCGCTGGCTCTTCGTGGTGCCGGGGGCCTTCCTGATCGCCCTGGGGCTGGCGGGGTTCGGGCTCGTCATGCCGGGCCTCCGGATCGGGCACATCGGGTTCGACGCGCACACTCTTCTCTTCGCCAGCCTGGCCGTCATCTGCGGCTACCAGTCGCTGCTCTTCGCCCTGTTCACCAAGTCCTTCGCGATCAGCGAAGGTCTGCTTCCGGAGGATCCGCGTGTCACCCGCTTCTTCCGGATGGTCAATCTCGAACGCGGAGTCTTCCTCGGGGCGCTGACGACGGTGGGAGGCCTGGTCCTGCTCGTGGCGGCGATCGAGCAGTGGCGACGCGCGGGCTGGGGGACGCTCGACTACAGCAGGACGATGCGCTGGGTGATTCCCGGCGTGACGCTGACGGTCCTGGGATTCCAGACGGTGCTCTCGAGCTTCTTCCTGAGCATCCTGGGCATGCGCCGCAAGTGATCGCTCCGGCGACGGGTGCGGGCGACGCTGGCGGCGGCCCGGGCTCCTCTCCGTTCGACGCGCACCGGTGCGACTACGACGAGGTGCTCAACCGAGGTCTGGCCGTCTCCGGAGAGAACGCCGCGCACTTCGCGCGGCGCCGGATCGAGTGGCTGGGGGCGTGCCTGCGCCGGTTGGGGGAGCGTCCGGCTTCGGTTCTGGACTACGGCTGCGGGCACGGCTCCTCCGCGCCGCTGTTCCTGGAGATCCTCGGCGTTAGCCGTGTCCTCGGGGTCGAGAAGTCGTCCGGCTTGCTCGAGGCCGCGCGCGCCCGCATCGTGAACGAGCGGATCCGGTTTGCGGCCCGCGACGGACACGTCCCCGACGGGAGCTTCGATCTCGCGTTCTGCAACGGCGTCTTCCATCACGTTCCCCCGGGCGAGCGCGCCGAAGAGGTGCGCTTCCTTCGACGCAGCCTCAAGCCCGGAGGCCTCCTCGCGTTCTGGGAGAACAACGCCTGGAATCCGGGAACGCGACTGGTCATGAGCCGGATCCCGTTCGATCGCGGGAGCCGGCCGCTGGCGGCCGTCGAGGCGAAGCGCATGCTGCGCGCGGGAGGGCTCTCCGTCATTCGCACGGATCACCTGTTTCTCTTCCCGGGCTTCCTGCGAGCGCTGCGTCCTCTCGAACCGCTCCTCACGGCTCTTCCGGCGGGTGCGCAGTACCAGGTTCTGTGCCGGGCCCCCGCGTAGCGCGGCGACGCGCCGCCTGACGCCGCACGATGACCGAGCTGGTCCCTCTCCTGCTGCTCGTCGGCTTCGCGCTGCTGATTCGCACGCGCGGGCCCGCTCCGCCGGCCGGCAACCCGAGCCTTTGGATCGCCGGCGCAACCCTCGGCTTCGGAGCGGCGTTGAGTGCCTGCCTCTGGATCGTGACGGGACACGTTCCCCTCTCCGTCCCCGGACTGGCGCTTCTGCTCTCGGTCCCCGGCCCCCTTCGCCCCCGCCCGCGCCTGCCCGATCCGGCCTGGCTCGAAGGAAAAGCGCCCGTCGTGCTGCTCGGTTTCGTCAGCGGCGCGATCGTGGCCTTCGTCTGGGGACACGCGCGGCCGGTTCCCGTCGTCCACGACGAGGCCGCGTACGTCCTCCAGGCTCGGATCTTCGCCTCCGGACACTGGATCGCTCCCGGCCGCCCGCTGCCCGAGTTCTTCGAGCAGCTCCACGTCTTCGTCACGCCGTTCCTGGCTTCCAAGTACCCGCCCGGACACTCGCTCCTGCTGGTCCCCGGCGTCTGGCTGGGCCTCCCGTCGCTCGTCCCGATCCTGTCGAACGCCGTCACGGGCGCGCTGCTCTTCGCGCACGCCCGCCGCATCGCCGGCGGACCCGTCGCCCTGGTGACGTGGATGCTCTGGGTCGCGGCGCCCGGAACCTTCTGGTATCGCGCTTCCTACCTCTCCGAGAACACGACGACCGCCCTCTGGCTGATTGCGCTGTGGGCGCTGCGGAAGTGGCTGGACGGCGGCGGACGGCGCTGGGCCGCCCTGCTGGCGCTCTGCCTGGGATGGGGAGCGATCACGCGGCCCATGACGACGTTCGCCCTGGCGCTGCCGATCGTTTTCGTCTTCCTGCGCCGGGTCCTCGCGCGGCGCGCGTGGGGTCAGCTCGCCATGGCGGTCGCCATCGGATGCGCCTGCCTCATGGTCCTTCCGATCTGGAGCGCCGGCACGACCGGGGATTGGCGCGTCAGCCCGTATCGCCAGTACTCGCGGGTCTACTTCCCGTACGAGTGGACCGGCTTCGGCGTCCGGCCCGATCGGCCCCTGCGGCCGACTCCCGAGCCTCTGCTTCCCTTCGCCGCGCACTATCGCCGGATCCACGCCGAGCACACGATCCAGGCGCTCCCCGACACCGCGCTGCGCAGGCTCTACACGATCTTCCGCAACCAGTGGGGAGACGGCCGGGAGGGTCTGCGCCCCTTCGCAATTCTGGGCGCCCTCGACTTCGGCAAGGAAGCCGTGTTTGCGCTGGTTTCTGCCGTCTCGCTCTTCGTGGGATACCTCTACTTCGCGCACAACCCGGCGTGGACTCCTTACTATCTGGAGATGCAGCCCGTCCTCTCGTTCGCGACCGCTCTGGGCCTTTGCGGCGTGCTGGCGTCCATTCTCTCCGCCCTGTCGGGGCGCCGCGAGGGCCGCGGCGGCGGGCGGTGGGCCGCCATCGGATTCGCGGGCCTCGTCCTGGTCCTTCTGACGACCTCCGTCGCGGACGTCGTCGAGGCCCGCGAGCGGCGGCGCCACGAGCTCTCGTATCAGACGCGGTTCGAAGCTCGGGTGGGCGAGCTGCCGCCGAAGTCGATCGTCTTCGTGCACTACACCCCGATCCATGGCGTCCACGGCGGCCTCGTGATGAACGAGCCCGATCTGGAGGCGGCGAAGGCCTGGGTCGTCCACGACCTCGGCGACCGGAATCGCGAGCTCGCGCGACTGGCGCCCGAGCGCCGCCTGTACGCCTACGACGACGTGCGCGAGTCGTTGCGCCCCGTTGCGCCGCCGCGATGAGGCCCCTGCGCACGGTCGTCGCGCGGTGCCCCCTCTGCGGCCGGGAACCCACGGTCGAGCATGCGCGGGGAAAGGATTTCGAGTACGGGAGCACGGGAGACACCGAGTGGACGCTGCGCCGCTGCGCGACGTGCGATGTGATCTCGCTGTCTCCGCGGCCGGACGAGGTCGAGCTGCCGGTCATCTATCCGTCGAACTATTACGCCTACGACTTCGCGGCGACGCGCTCGGTCGGATATCGGATCAAGGACTGGCTCGACCGTCAGGCGGCGAAGGCGTACCTCCGGGCGGCGCCGCCCGGAGGCAACGTCCTGGACGTCGGCTGCGGAGACGGCCGGCTCCTGCGGATCCTGCGCGCTCGAGGAGTGCCGCGGGAACGCCTCTTCGGCGTCGAGCTCGACGAGCACGCCGTCGCCGCCGCCCGCGCAGACGGGTTTCAAGTCGTCCAGGGCCGATTCGAAGAAGCGGACCTGCCGGCCGGTACGTTCGGGCTGATCGTGCTGCAGCAGGTCATCGAGCACGTGCCCGATCCGCGCAACATGATCCGACGCCTCCGGGAGCTCCTGGTTCCGGGGGGCGCACTGGTGATCGAGACCCCGAACACGCGCTCCTGGGACCACCGTCTCTTTTCGCGGCGGCACTGGGGGGGTTACCATATTCCTCGCCATTTCCATCTCTTCGACGATCGCTCTTTGCCGGCGCTCCTCCGGAACACGGGGTTGCGCGTGACGCGCGTGGACGCGCTGGCGAGCCCCAACTTCTGGATTCAGTCCCTCCACCACCGCAGTGCCGAGAGCGGGCTTCCGAAGGCGTGGGTGCGCCTGTTTCAGCCGCACCCGCCCCGGTTCCTGCCGCTCGCGGTGTTCTCCGCTCTGGACGGCCTCGGCAAGCTCGCCCGGGTCACGTCGAACATGCGGGTCGTCGCGATCCGGGAGGGGAACCCGCCGTGCTGAAGCCCGAAGAGAAGGAGGCCTTTCGCAGAGACGGTTTCCTAAAACTCACCGGGGTCCTGTCTCCCCCGGAGCTGGAGGTCTGCCGCCAGCGCACGGCGGTCTGTATGGAGGACCCGGCATCGGGCGCGATCTTCCGTTACGGACAGGGCGGCCGGCGCATCCACGGCAAGATCCCGCAGCTGGCGGAGCGGGACGGCGTGTTCCGCGGCATCGCCCAGCATTCCGGGGTCGCGGAGGCCGTCGAGGACTTGCTCGGCCCGGCCCGCATATTTCGAGACGTCGTGATCGTCAAGACTCCCGTGGCCGGCGCCGTCGTCCACTACCATCAGGACGCGGCGTACTGGGACATCGACCGGCCGGAGCTCGCGCTCTCGGCCTGGATCGCGCTCGACGACGCCCCGAAGGAGGCAGGCTGTCTGCAGGTCGTGCCCGGGAGCCATCGCGGCGCGACCGAGCACACGATCCTGCTCCGCGGGCGCCGGCTGCCGAATTTCGTGACGCGGTCGCTGCGGCGCGCGACCTCCTTGACGGGTACCGGCGACAATCCCAGGACGGCGCGGGAGCGGGCCTTCGCGAGCCTGAAGACGTTCGCGCTCGGCGGCATCACCAGGTTCGTCCCCGCCTTGAACGACTTGAACGACCTCCGAGTCGATCCCGACGCGATCGCGCCTGAAGCGCTGGTCTCGCTGCCGGCCCGGGCCGGCGACGTCATCTTCTTCAGCAGCTGGCTGATCCACGGGAGCGCCACCAACACGAGCGCGCACCTGCGGCGGGCCTATATCGTTTCGTACATGGCCGACGCGTGCCAGGTCCCAGGACGTCCGAACTCCGCATTCCTTCCCGCCCGGCCGATATAATCCGGGCCGCCGATGACCTCCCGCTATGCCGACGCGGGCGTCGACATCGACGCCAAGGCGGCCGCGCTCGCCCGCGCGAAGGCCGCCATCCGCTCGACGTTCACGGCCGGCGTTCTAGGCGACGTCGGAGGGTTCGGGGGTCTGTTTCGCCCCGACTTCTCCAGGTACCGCGAGCCGGTGCTCGTCGCCTCGACCGACGGCGTCGGGACCAAGCTGAAGGTCGCCGTCGAGATGGGCCGCCACGACACATGCGGCGCGGACCTCGTCAACCACTGCGTCAACGACATCCTGGTGCAGGGGGCGCGGCCGCTCTTCTTCCTGGACTACATCGCCACCGGGAAAGTCGAGCCCGCGGTCATCGAGAGCGTCATCGAGGGCATCGCCCGCGCGTGCCGGGACAACGCCACGGCCCTGCTCGGCGGGGAGACGGCCGAGATGCCGGGGTTCTACGCCTCCGGCGAGTACGACGTCGCGGGCACGATCGTCGGCGTCGTGGAGCGGGACCGCATTCTCGACGGCTCGCGAATCACCGCAGGGGACTTGGCGCTGGGGCTTCCTTCGCCGGGCCTCCAGACCAACGGCTACACGCTGGCGCGGAAGGTCTTCTTCGAGACGATGGGCAAGAAGCCGCAGGACCGGTTGGACGAGCTCCAGGGCCGCGCGATCGGCGACGCGCTCCTGGATCCTCACCTCTCCTACCTCCGCCCGCTCGAGCCGCTGCTCGACGCGGGTCTCGTGCACGGGATGGCGCACCTGACGGGCGGCGGATTCTACGACAACATCCCGCGCGTTCTGCCCGAGGGGCTCGACGTGCACGTCAAGTCGGGAGCGTGGCCGGTGCCGCCCGTCTTCGAGGTCATCGGGCGCGAAGGCGCGGTCTCCTTCGAAGAGATGCATCGTGTCTTCAACATGGGAATCGGAATGGTCGTGTTCGTCGCGCCGGCGGATCTGGCGAAGGCGTCCGAGATCTGGAAGGCCTCTCGCCAGGCCTGGTATGCGATCGGCAACGTGAAGGGCGGCGGACGCCGCCGGGTCGTGGTGGAAGAGGCGCCTTAGCGGGCCTCGCGCACCTCGAGCGCGCCGTAGCGCTCGGCGACGTCCGGATACAGCTCGCGAAACCTGCGGTCGAGGGCGGTGCGCGGCGGATCCGCCTCCGGAACTCCGTCGAAGCTCTCGCTCCTCCAGGTGATCGCCGTGGCGCTGCCCGAACGCTCGAGCTCCTCGACCATGCGGGCCTGAACAAGCGGTGTGCTCTGGACGCCCGGGTCGTACGCATACCAGCGCGTGTACGGCAAGCGCGACGAGAGGAGGAACAGCACGACTGCGCTGCCCTCGGTGCGTGAGTGATCGGTGGCGAGGGCGACGAAGCGGCTCGTCGGCGCGGCGCCGCGGTCGGCCCGCTCCACGGCGGCTACGGCCTCGATCGGGAACGCGGAGGCCGGAAAACGCGCCCAGTATCCGGTCGCCGTCGACACCACCGGCAGCTGGGGCGTTCGCCCGATCCAATACAGGGGATAAGCGACGGCGCCGATCAGCAGCGGCATCACCGCGAGCGCCAGCAGGCCCGCGGTTGCGACGCGCCGCGGCGGCGCGAGGCGCGGAAGCTGCGCAATCGCGCCGGCCGCCGCCAGAGCAAGGGCGGCCGTCAGGTGGGCCTGGTCGGCCCGCGTCAGGTAGTAGTGGAGGAACGCGACGGCCGCGAGTCCGGCGAGAGCCGAAACGCGCGATCCGGGGCTCTCCCGGAGAAAGCCCCGGGCGAGAGCGAAGGACGCCAGCGCCGCGGCCCAGAGCAGGAT
>JBASRI010000018.1:0-2993 GCA_049273755.1 Thermoanaerobaculia bacterium | reverse complement strand
GTCCTGGACGACGCGCGTGACGCCGTGTCCCTCGAGCGACGCTTCCACGGGGCCGACTCCCGCGCCCACCACGACGACGACGCGCGCGGGGCCGACTCCGTGCGCGGCGTCCAGAACGGCCTCGAGGAGGGTGCGTCCGGCGACGCGGTGGAGGACCTTGGGGAGAGCGGAGCGCATGCGCGAGCCCACACCTGCGGCGAGCACGATGACGCTCGGAGCCGCCGGAGCGCGCGACGGGCTCTTCCGAGCCCCGGAACGCCGTTTCATCCGCGGAGTATAGGCCGCCTGCCCGCGGCGGGCGGCGCGCTTAGGAGGCCAGCAGCTTCTGGAATTCGGGCATCTCCCGCACGGGGTCGAAGTCCCGATCGTGCCGCGCGAGGACCCGGTGCCGCTGATCTTCCTCGATCGCCTTCTGGAGATGCCCGAGGGCCGTCTCCAGGTCGCCCTGCTGCGCGTAGCAGCAAGCCAGCAGAAAGTCGACTTTGCCGCCGCCGTTCTTCTTCGCCGCCCGCCGCAGATGCTCGATGGCTTCGGTCAGGTTGCCGCGGTTTTTCTCGAGGACGGCGGCGTAGTAAAAGTCCTCGGGCTCCGTCAGCGCCGGGCGGGGGTCCCGCCGCTGGCGCTCGCACACGGTGAGGTAGACGCGCGCGCGGTCCACCAACTCACGCTCTTCGGGGTACTTCTGGATGAGGTCGACGAAATGCCGTTCGGCTTCGTCGAGCTTCTTTTTCTGGAGGGCCGCCACGCCCCGGTCATAGTCCTTGCGAGCGTTCTCGGTGTGCTTGGAGAGCTCCTTGAGTGTCTGGGCCTTCTTGGGGGCGGGCGAGTCGGCGGCGCCTCCCAGCAGCCCCAAGCCTTTCATTTTCTTCTCGAGCTCGTCGATCCGGACCGAGAGAGCGTCCGCCAGCGCCTGCGGGCTCATCTTCTCGGCGTTGTCCTTGAGGAATCGCAGCTCTGCGTCGGCCCAGCGTTTTGTCATCGTGTTCGGACCTCCCGGTCGCTTTCGAAAAACGGCGTATTGTAGGGACGGCCCGGGCGCGTGTCAAATGCGCGGAATACCGCGCCGGCCCGAAACCGTTTCTGGGATCGTGGAAAACCCCCGAATCGCCCGCAGGGCTCTCGGTGTCGTCCTCCTGGTCGCGCTCGCCGCGGCGTGCCTGGCGCCTGCCGCAGCGGCCTCGCCGGCGGACAAGGCCCAGACCGTAACCGGGACCGTGACGAAGGTGCAGGCCTCGCAGCGGACCGTCACGGTCGCGCTGTCCGACGGGGCCGAGGCCGTTTTCACATGGAACCCCGAGACGAAGATCAACGGTACGCTGACTCCGGGAGCCCGCGTCACGGTCCGCTACCAGCCCGGCGCCGAGGCCAGCGGCCCCAATCTCGCCCTTCAGATCACCGTCGCCCGAAGCTAGCCCGGACTCGATCGCCCGCATCCATTTCTCAGCAGCCTGTTAGAATCTCGGCGCTTGCGGGACGGCCGCGAGCCAGGAGGACCGGATGGGCATGTACATCATCGCGGAGCCGTGCATCGGGACCAAGGACACGGCGTGTGTCGACGTGTGTCCGGTCGATTGCATCCATCCGCGCAAGGACGAGAAGGGATTCGAGACAGCCGAGATGCTCTACATCGATCCGGACGTCTGCATCCAATGCGGAAACTGCGAGCCGGCCTGCCCCGTGACCGCAATCTTCACGGAGGAGACCATTCCCGAGAAGTGGAAGCACTACCAGCAGATCAACGCCGACTGGTACAAGACAAACAAGTAGCGGCGGGGCTGGGTTGCCGCCGTCCTCCGGACGGCGTCTCCTACCGCCGGGGGACGTCCTCCGGTGGCTGGACCGTCCCTGCCCGGGCGGCCGCGACCCGACCACCGACCCAACCACCAAAGGCAGACCCCGGCAGTAGGGAACGCCGACCGCTGGTCGGCGATAACGCAGACCCGCCGCAGTAGGGAACGCCGGCGCCAGCCGGCGGTATCGCCGCCCCTACTTGATCCCGAAGACTCGCTTGAAGAACGCGTCCGTCCTCGCGTCTGCATCCTTCGCGTCCGCCTCGCGGTAGACCTTCGGGTCTGTCGCCGACGCGAACTGGTGGCCCGCGTCGGGATAGATCTTGAAGTCCACGCTCTTGCCGGCCTTCTTCGCCGCGGCCTCGAACGCCTTGACGTCCGCTACGGGGATGCCCTGGTCCTGCCCGCCAAAGTTTCCCAGTAGAGGAACCTTCAGGCTTGCGATCGTCGCGGGCTCCGTCACCAGGTGCCCGTAGTAGAGAACGGCGCCGGCGAGGCTCGGCTCGGCCAGAGCCAGGTTCAACGCCAGACCTCCTCCCATACACCAGCCCACCGCGCCGATCTTCGAGGGGTCCACGTCCGGCCGGGTCCGCAGGTACGCCACGGCGGCCTTCAAGTCGCGCAGCGCCCGGTCGTCGGGCATTCCGCGCATCAGCTGATGCGCGGTGTCGGGGTCCGTGGCGACCTTTCCGCGGTAGAGGTCCGGCGCGAGCGCCACGTATCCCTGCTTCGCGAAAAGGTCCGCCTTGGCTTTGACGAAGTCGTTCAACCCCCACCATTCGTGGATGACGACGACTGCGGGTTTCTTGCCCGCGCGCTCGGGTACGGCGAGGTATCCGGAAACCGTTTCAGAACCGCTCGGGTAGGAAACCATCGAACCGGCGGCCGCGGCGGCGGCCGAGACGGCGAGACCGACCAAAGCCAACATCGAAGTCTTCTTCGGCATGAGCCCTCCCTGGCTGCGCTAATCTTATTTCGGTGGAGCGACTCTTCCCCATCGCCGACCCGGACCCCGCGGGCCGGCTTCAACGACTCTACGACCGCCTCGCGTCCCGCTTCGGCTTCGATCCCGCGCGGATCCGGCTGTCGCGGCGCAAGCTCACGGGAGGGGAGATCGTCTACGGATCGCCCCACACGATCATGATCTCGGCGCATCTTTCCCCGGCCGAGCAGGAGGACACGCTGCGCCACGAGGCGGCCCAC
>JBASRI010000002.1:0-1913 GCA_049273755.1 Thermoanaerobaculia bacterium | reverse complement strand
CGGCGGCGGTGCGCGCGACGCTGGCGCGGCTCGGGCCCTTCCCGGAGCCGGAGCGGGATCCGGCGCGGCTGGCTCCGCTGCTCGCCCGCGACAAGAAAGCGACGTCCGTCGGCCTCGCCGGCGTCCTCCTGGAGAAGATCGGGCGGGCTCGCGTCGAAGAGTCGGTGCCACCCGAGGAGTGGCTCGAGGCAGCGGCTATAATGTCGTTATCGTGAGCGGGCGTTCCGGTCGGCGTCGGATCCGCCTCTTCGTCCTGCTTTCCGGCGCCCTGATTCTCGCCTCCCTCGTCCCCCTTCTCGTCGCCGAGGCGGTTCTGATCCGCCGCAACCGGCGAACCCTCGAGACGCTCGAAGAGAAGTATCTGACCCGTTCCTCGGCTGCGATCGCCGACCACATCGCCACCCACTACGCCGCCGCGGACCGGGAGCTGACCAATGCCGCCGACGCCATCCGCCTGGCCATTCAGCTGACCGGCCGGGACCCGTTCGACTCGGCGGCGGGGCCCGAGATCCTGGCGGGCTCGGTGCGGGGCCAGAGCGCCCTCGTGGCACTGCGAGGCGTGGATCTGTCCGGCCGGGGGAGCTTCGTCGGACCGGACCTCTCGGCCCCCGAGATGGACCTGGAGTTTCGCAAAGGCTTCGAGTCGGCGCGCGACGGCCTGCGCTACGCCGGAGACCCTTTCGGGGTCGGACAGGTCGGCGCGGTGGCCGTGCTGGCCGCCCCGGTCGTGGACGCCAAGGGCGCGCGTATCGGAGTGGTCGAGGCGCTGGTCTCCTGGCAGCCGATCGTCCGCGAGTTCCAGGACGAGGCCCGGCGCGAGGTTCGCGCCACGCTGGTAGACCGGCGGGGCCGCATCCTCTTTCCTCCCGCCATTTCGGCCGGGCGCGCGACGCACTCCTCCTCCCTCGTGGCGGACTTCGTCCGCTTCCCGGCCCGCCTGACGCGGTCCGAGTCGACGCCCGCCGGCGCGGTCCTGGCCTCGATCTCTCCGGTCGGGGAACCGCCCTGGGGGGTCCTGGTCGAGCGCGACCGCGACATCGCGTTCGCTTCGGTGGACCGGATGGTGCGCGACACGGTCCTCTGGAGCGCGGCCTGCCTGGCGGGCGCGCTCCTGCTGGGTCTGCTCTTCGCGCGCCGGCTTTCCAAGCCGATCGCCCATCTCGCCGAGTCGACGCGCGCGGTCAGCGAGGGCCAGTACGGCGCCAAGGTCGAGGTCACCGGGACGGCCGAGATCGCCGACCTGTCCGAGAACTTCAACGTCATGAGCGCGTCGATCAAGGACGCCTTCGAACGCGTGCAGAAGGCGGCCCGCGAGAACCAGGAGCTCTTCCTGTCGGCGATCCGCGCGCTCGCGGCCGCGATCGACGCCAAGGACCCCTACACGCGCGGCCACTCGGAGCGCGTCGCGCGCTACGCGTCCGCGATCGCCAAGGAGATGGGGCTCCCGGCCGACGAGGTCCGCAAGACCCGGCTCTCCGCGCTGCTGCACGACGTCGGCAAGATCGGCGTGGACGACCGGATCATCCGCAAACCCACGGCTCTGACCGACGACGAGTTCGAGCTGATGAAGGCGCACCCTTCCAAGGGAGCGGCAATCATGGAGACAATTCCCCAGCTGGCCGATATCATCCCGGGCATGAAGTGGCACCATGAGAAGATGGAAGGAGGCGGATACCCCGACGGCCTCAAGGGCGAGCAGATTCCTCTCCAGGCTCGGATCGTCGCCGTCGCCGACGCGTTCGATGCCATGACGACCACCCGGCCTTACCAGAAAGCCATGGAAGTCTCCTACGTGCTCGAGCGGCTGCGCGAGATGTCGCAGAAGCGCTTCGACGGGGCCGTCGTGGAGGCGCTGGTGCGGTCCCACGCGCGCGGCGATCTCGTTCCAGGCGAGGTGCCCGGGTCGGCCGGGC
>JBASRI010000712.1:0-3630 GCA_049273755.1 Thermoanaerobaculia bacterium | reverse complement strand
AATCGCCGCAGTGCGAGCGCGGCCAGCACCGCCAGGGCCGGATACGCCGGATAGAGGTAGCGCATGGACTTGGCGAGCGTGAAGCCGTGGTAGCTCAAAAGAAGCGCCACGTGGAGCGCCAGAGGCGCGAGCGCCCAGGCCCGACGGCGGCGCAGCGAGAGGATCGCCCAGACGAAGCCGGCCAGCGCCGGCAGTCCGAAAAAGGGCGAGGCTCCCCACACGACGAGGTTCTCGAGCGGGAAGACGATCGTGCGCCCGGCCCACTGGAAGTTCGGCGGAAAGGCCGACACGGACTTCACCAGCGAGTTCAGGCTCGTCAGGTCGTTGACCCAGCGCGGGTCGAGGCGGAAGGAGAGCGGATTGCCGGAGGCGAACGCGTACGGGAACCCGACCCGCACGACCGCCGCCGAAAGCGCGACGATCGCGGCTCCCGCCAGCACGAAAGCCACCGCGCGACGGCCCCATTCGCCCGGCCTGCGCGGTCCCGGCGGGGGAAGGCTCCCCACGAGCAGGCCGAGGCCGAGAGGCCCGAAGAGCGCCAGACCCGTGACCTTGCAGGAGACCGCGAGTCCGGCGGCGACTCCGGCCAGCACGAGAGTGCCCGCATCGCGGCGGCCCTGCGCCAGGCGGACCGAGGCGAGAAGCGCCGCCGTCGTGAAGGTCGTCAGCAACGTGTCCACCGTCCAGAAGTGCGAGAGCTGGATCGCCAGCGGGCTGCCCGCGAGAAACGCCGCGGCGGCGAGAGACGCCCGCCTTCCGGCGAAGCGGCGGGCGATCCGGTACACGAGCCAGAGGGAGATCAGGTCGAAAAGCGTCGAGAGGACCCGTCCGACGAGGAAGGTCCCGTCGTAGCCGGTCTTGCCGACGACCTTCCCCACGAAGTGCGCCAGCAGCATCGGCAGCGTGCCGTAGACGAAGGAGCCGTGCCCCACGTTGTAGGGGTTCAGCTTCGATGTCTTCGAATCCAGGTACTCGCGCAGGCTTCCCGGATCGACGAGCTTCTCCTCGACCATGGAGATGAATCGCTCGTCGGGATGCAGGTGGTGGTGCGCGTCCCAGTTGAGGCCGCGCAGGCGCAGCCAGGCCGCGCCGGCGAGAAGGATGAGGAACAGGATGCGGGCGTTCGATCGGGTCATCGGGCCGCAGGCTTGCGCGCTTTCACCGACAGGATGACGGCGGTCCTCCCCTCGTCGGAGACGGGGTCGTTCCGGCGGTCGATCGCCTCGAAGACCCTACGGCCGAGGTTCAAGGGGCTCCACCACCGGCCGGTGTTCGACGCGTAGGCGAACCGATCGGCCTCCGGAACGAGGCCGCTCTGGACCAGCCGCATCCCGAGCCCATAGACGAGGTTGTGCGCAAACGGGAAGCAATGATGCACGAACTGACGCGAGTCTTCCACCGCGAGGCCCGCGCTCTTGACGAGCGCGAGGATGTCGGCGCGCCGGTAGAGACGCCGGTGATCGGTCCACAGGCCGCCGAAGAACCCCTCGGTGATGGGCTTCATGCCGAGCGCCTCGCGGGTCCAGTTCACCGGGTCCCAGAGAAAGGGATAGTTCTGGTTGGGTACGGTGATGGCGAGGAGGCCTCCGGGCTTCAGGACCCGCACGACCTCGGCGAGCGCGCCGACGTCGTCGGGGAGGTGCTCGAGGACCTCCGACAACACGATCTTGTCGAACGTGGCGTCGGGGTAGGGCAGGGCGAGAATGTCAGACGAGCTGAGGGAGGTCCGGCCACCCAGCGCGCGGCGGGCTCCCGCGAGACGGGGCACGTCGTAGTCGGATCCCGTCAGCCGGCACGCCGTCAGGCTTCCGATGACGTGCAGAAACCAGCCCAGCCCGCACCCGCAGTCGAGGACGAGGTCGTCGGGCCCGATCTCGAGGTACTCGAGCACGACGCGCACGCGGCGCCGGGCGGCCATGTCCGCCTCGTTGGCCAGCATCCGCGAGAGCGCGGCCTCGTCGATCGGCGTGCTCACGCGGCTCTGGCCCGGCGCGTGACGAGCTCCCGGAAGAGCGCCTCGTACTCGGCGGCGCTCTTGTCCGCATCGAAGATCGCGCGCACGCGCTCGGGCGGCGCGACGAAGGCCTTCGGGTCGCGGAGCACGCGGACGATGCCACGGGCCAGGCCCGGCGGATCGCCCAGCGGCACGTGGAGGCCCATTCCGGTGACCCGCACGACTTCGCGCGCGCCCGGCGTGTCCGAGGAGACGAGCGGTGTGCCGCAGAGAATCGCCTCGAGCTGGGTGCTCGGGAAGCAGTCGGTGCGGGAAGGCAGGACGAACGCGTCGCACAGGGCGTAAAAGTTGGCGAGCTTCTGCGGGTCCGTCAGCAATCCGAGCATCGTCACGTGCTCGCGCACGGGCTCGAGCAGCGGGCGGCATCTCTCGAAGAAGCGCTCGTAGACCGCGTCGGTGCCGGCGTAGACGAAGTGGGCGTCCGGCATCTCCTTGAGCACGTCCGGGATCGCGCGCAGAAGGAAGTCGAACCCCTTCTCCTCGACCCAGCGCCCGGCGAACCCGGCCACGGGGCGCCGCGAGAGGCCGAGCTCCTCCCGCCAGCGGGCCACCGCCGCGCGGTCCGGCGCCGGGATCTCGGCGGGCGGATAGATCCACGCGACCTTCTCGAGAAACGGGCGCATGAACTCGGAGCTTTCGGCGTAGTCACGGCTGTGCGTCGTGATCTGCGCCGTCCAGCCCAGGGCCCAGGTCATGGCCGCCGTCACGCCGCGCTCGACGAACTGATTGAAAGCCCCGGAGGGCATTACGAGGTCGCCGTGGTTGGTGAAGACCGTCGGGACGCGCAGCGCGCGGCCGGCCAGAGCCACCAGCGGCGCCTCCAGGAGCGGCCCGTGCATCTGCACCAGGTCCGCCTCCCGGGTCAGGCGCCAAAGGGCCTTGGGAAAGCCGGGCATCACGACGCCCCGGGAGAGGCGGCTGGCGATCGGGATGCGCACGACGCGCACGCCCGAGATCGTCTCCTCGAGCGGCAACGTCTCCTCGTGCTGCGAGGCGAGCACGGTCACTTCGTGGCCGCGACGCGCGAGCCGTTCCGCGAGGCGCTTGGCGTAGGCGGTCAGCCCTGTCCAGTGCGGGTGGTAGAACGTCAGCACCATCAGGATTCTCACAGGGGGCGCTCGACCCGGTAAATGCGGGTGGGCCCGTCGTGCACTAGGCGCAGGTAGGGGATCGCGGCCACGCGGTCGGCGGCAGGGTGGGTCCGCCGTTCCATGTCGCCCACGACGATGTGCGTGATCCGGTACTTCTGGATCGTGTCCCAGGCCGCTCGGGGGTCGGGGTTGGTGTAGAACGCCTTGACCCGCCCGAGCCGCTCCATGACTTCGGGTCCATGGGGCGTCTTGTCGCGCCAGAGACCCTCGTGGTTGGCCCAGCCCATGACCGTAGGGATGCCGGTGTGCGCCGAGACCCGGGCGAACTCGGTGTAGGGGTCGCCGGAGGCCTCGATGAGGACGTCGCCCTGACGCGCGTTCTGCAGCAACCACCGGACGGCCGCGGCGTCGCCCGCGCTCCGCTTCGCGAGGGGACCCGCGGCGTCGAGCGAGAACGGACCCTCTTTCTGCCGGAACCGGGACACGGCCGCGTTGAGCGGCCACAGCAGGGAGACGGCCGCGGCG
>JBASRI010000700.1:0-1854 GCA_049273755.1 Thermoanaerobaculia bacterium | reverse complement strand
TCGCCGACGACCCGCCCCAGCCCCTCGACCTCCACGGCCACGTCGCGGGCCACGCAGCGCGCCGGCACGTTCTGGATGGTCACGAGACCCTCCGGCGCAAGCTCCGCGCCGACCGTTCCGGCGGGCGTGTCGAGCCGGATCGCCCCGGGGCCGATCGCGCCGAGGTGCTCGAGCGTGCGCACGACTCCGATCGTCCCGTGACCGCACATCCACAGCGGCCCGACGTTGTCGAAGAAGACGACGCCGGCGGCGGAGCCCGGCGAGACGGGAGGCGTCAGCAGCGCGCCGACCAGGGCGGCGTGGCCACGCGGCTCCAGAACGACCGCCCGCCAGAGCGCGCCGTGCCGCTCGGCGAGCTCCGTGCGCCGGCCTTCCATCGTCGGGGCCTGAAGCTGAGGCCAGCCCGACACGACGACGCGGGTGGGCTCGCCCTCCGTGTGCGAGTCGACGACTTCCATCGACCCGGGAAGCAGCGTCACATCGGGTCCCGCGTGTACGCGCCGTCGACGAGGCGCCAGATGCCGCGCGGGTTGGAGTCCTGGAGCTCTTCGGGCAGCGCCGCTTGCGGGAAGTCCTGGTAACAGACCGGCCGCGCGAAACGAAAGATCGCCGCCGTGCCGACCGAGGTTTCCCGGGAGTCTGTCGTCGCCGGATACGGTCCGCCGTGGTGCATCGCGTGGCAGACCTCGACGCCGGTCGGAAACCCGTTGAAGATGAGCCGGCCCGCCTTGCGCCGAAGGATCGCGACGAGCTCGCCGAACTCGGCGAGATCCTTCTCCGTGCCGTGGATCGTGGCCGTCAGGTGTCCGGAGAGCCTGCGCGCGAACGCGGCCATCTCGGGCCGCGACGAGCACCGCACGGCGACGGTCGCGGGCCCGTAGATCTCGGCGGCCAGACGCGGATGCCGCGCCCACGTGCGGTCGTCGGTCAGCAGGAGCGCCGCGTGGACCTCGGTGTCGGGATGCGCCCCGGCGCCCTGCGCCCGAGCGGCTACGCTGACTCCGGGCAGGCGCGCCAGGTCGGCGATGTCCTGGTCGTAGGACGCCTTGATTCCCGCGTGGACGGCAGTGCCCACGGGGGCGGCGACGAGCATCTCTCCGGCCGCCTGCAGGAAGGCGCTGGCCGCGGGCGAGTCCACGACGACGGTCAGGCCGGGGTTGGTGCAGAACTGCCCGGCTCCGAGCGTGACCGAAGCCGCCAGGCCCCTGGCGATCGCGTCCCCGCGCTCGACCAGCGCCCCGGGCAGCACGAAGACAGGATTGGAAGATCCCATCTCGGCGAAGACCGGGATCGGCTCGGGCCGCAGCGCCGCGGCGTCGAAGAGCGTGCGCCCGGCCGTCAGCGAACCCGTGAAGCCGGCCGCGCGGATCAAGGGATGCGTCACCAGCGTGATGCCGACTTCGGGCGAGACCCCGTGCAGCATCGAGAAGACGCCCTCGGGCATGCGGGTCTCGCGGGCGGCCGTGCGGATCGCCGAGGCCGCGAGCTCCGAGGTGCCGGGGTGCGCGGGATGCGCCTTGACGACGACCGGGCAGCCGGCGGCCAGGGCCGAGATGGTGTCTCCCCCCGCCACCGAGAAGGCCAGGGGAAAATTCGACGCCCCGAAGACCGCGACCGGCCCGATCGGGACCAGCATGCGGCGCACGTCCGGCCGCGGCTGCGGCTTACGGTCGGGCACCGCGTGGTCGATGCGCGCGCCCACCCAGGAGGATTCCTCGATGTGCTCGGCGAAGAGCAGCGTCTGCGAGACGGTGCGGGCGCGCTCGTTCTCGAGCCGGGCGAGCGGCAGCGCGGTCTCCGCCGACGCCCGCTCGAGCAGCCGGTCGCCCAGCGCCAGGAGCTGCTGGGCGATCG
>JBASRI010000695.1:0-4150 GCA_049273755.1 Thermoanaerobaculia bacterium | reverse complement strand
GCTCTACGGCCCGCCGCCCGACGCCCCGCGCACGCCGACGGTCTCGTTCGTCGTGGACGGGCGGCCGTCCGCCGACGTCGCGGAGGCGCTGGCGCGCCGCGCGCTCTTCCTGTCGAGCGGGGACTTCTACGCCTGGACGGTCGTGCAGCGACTTGGGCACGCTTCCGACGGCCTGGTCCGCGCCGGTTGCGCCTGCTACACGACCGAGGAGGAAATCGACCGCCTCCTCGACGGCGTGCGCGACATCGCCGGGTCGCGGTAGGCGCGCCGCCGCGCCGCCTGACCGATAATCCGAATCGTGAAAGCCGTGCGCGTGGATGCCGAGGGCGGCGTTGCGGTCGTCGAGGTGCCCGCGCCGTCGATCGGCCCTGGCGAGGCCCTGATGCGCACGCGCGTCTCGGGCATCTGCGGCTCAGACCTCCTCGACTGGTACGTGCGCACGAAGGCCGGCTCGATCCTCGGGCACGAAGTCTCGGGCGAGATCGTCGCGGTGGGAGAGGGCGTGACGGAGTTCGCCCCGGGCCAGCGCATCGCGCCCCACCACCATGCTCCGTGCCTGGCCTGCGAGGCGTGCGCGTCCGGTCGCTACGTCCACTGCAGGGAGTGGCGAGCGTCGCGCCTGGATCCGGGCGGCTTCGCGGAGCTCGTGCGGATTCCGGCCGGCAACCTCGCGCGCGACACCCGGAAGATCCCCGACGGCGTCTCCGACGAGGAGGCGAGCTTCATCGAGCCGCTGGCGACGGTCGTGAAGGCCTTCCGCCGCGGGCGTTTCGCGTCCGGCCAGTCGGTCCTGTGCGTCGGGCTCGGACCGGCGGGCCAGCTCGCGATCCGCCTGGCGCGCGCTCTCGGAGCCTCCCGCATCTCCGGCGCCGACCGCGTCGACTCGCGCCTGGCGGCGGCAAGAACGAGCGGCGCCTCGGACGTTCTCGACGTTCGGTCGGAGGCGGTGTCCGATGGGGCCCGCCGCCTCACGGAGGGTCGAGGCTTCGACCTGGTCTTCGTGTGTCCCGGCAAGAGCGAGGCGATCCGCAACGCCTTCGACGCCGTGTCGCCGGGCGGCACGCTGCTCCTCTTCACGATGGCCCCGCCCGGCGAGTCCTGGGAGGCCGGCCTCTTCGATCTCTACTTTCGCGAAGTCTCGGTCGTGCCGTCTTACTCCTGTGGGCCCGACGACACGCGCGAGGCGCTGGAGTTGATCGCGAGCCGCCGGGTCCCCGTCGCGGACCTCGTCACGCATCGCTTCCCGGTCACGCGCGCTCCCGAGGCCTTCGATCGGGCCCGCCGGCCGGAGGGCGCGATGAAGGTGGCGATCACGTTTTGAAGCGGCGGTTGGACCTGCTGCTGGTGGACCGCGGGCTCGCGCCCACGCGTGAGAGAGCGCAGGCCCTGATCCTGGCCGGGCGCGTCGAGGTCGACGGCCGGCGCGCGGAGAAGGCGGGGCAGACGGTCGCCGAGGATGTCGCGATCGCCGTCGGTCAGCCGCCCCATCCCTTCGTCTCGCGCGGCGGCGTCAAGCTTGCCGCGGCGCTCGATCACTTTAGGCTGGATCCCGCCGGCCTCGTATGCCTGGACGTCGGGGCCTCGACGGGCGGCTTCACCGATTGTCTGCTCCAGCGCGGCGCGGCGCGCGTGTACGCCGTGGACGTGGGCCACGGCCAGCTCGACGCGAAGCTGCGCGCGGATCCCCGCGTTCTGGTGCGCGAAAAAGTGAACGCCCGCGCCCTCTCGGCGGCGGACGTTCCCGAGGCCGTGGACCTGGCTGTCGTGGACGTCTCGTTCATCTCGCTGCGCCTGATTCTTCCGGCGCTCGCGCCGCTCGTGAAGCCGGGGGGCGCGATCGTCTGCCTCGTCAAGCCCCAGTTCGAGGCCGGTCGCGGCGAGGTGCCTCGAGGCGGCGTCGTGAAGTCGCCCGAGACGCGCCGCCGCGTCGTCGCGGAAGTCGAGGCGGCCGGGAAGGCGCTGGGACTCTCGTCGCTCGGCGAGCGTTCGTCGCCGATCCTCGGCGCGCGGGGCAACGAGGAAGTTCTGCTCGGATTTCGTGTAAATTGAGCCGGATGAAGGGGTCGCGCGGCTCGCCGGCGAAGTTCTCGCGGGTCGGTATCGTCGCCAAGACCACGTCGGCCGCGGCGGTCCGCCTGGCGGCCTCGGTCGCGGCGGCGGTCCGGCGGAGAGGTCGCAGGGCGATCTTCGACGAAGCGACCGCCGAGGCTCTGGCAAAACCCGACGGCTGCGCGCGCGGACGGATCTCCCGCGAGGCCGACCTCGTGATCGTGCTCGGAGGCGACGGCACCCTCCTTTCGGTCGCCCGCAACGCGCCGCCCTCGACACCTCTGCTCGGAATCAACGTGGGACTGCTGGGGTTCCTCGCCGGTCTCTCGCAGAAGGAGGCCATCCGCCGGCTCGACGAGGTCCTCGCCGGCAAATTCCGCGAGGACCGACGAGGCCTGCTCGACGTCACGGTCTCCCGCGGACCGCACCACGGCACGTACCGCGTCTTGAACGACGCGGTCTTGAACCGCGAGGCCCTGGCCCGCATCTCCACCTTCGGCATCGAGCTCGACGGGCGCGCCGTGACGGAGTTCCGGGCCGACGGCCTCATCGTCTCGACACCCACCGGCTCGACGGCCTACAACCTGTCGGCCGGCGGCCCGATCCTGCATCCTCAGCTCGCCGCGTTCGTGCTGACGCCGATCTGCGCGCACACGCTGGGGCAGCGGCCCCTGGTCGTCCCGGCCTCCACCCGCATCCGGGTCCGCGTCGTCGGCCCCGAACGGCGCGACGGCGGCGTTTACCTGACTCTCGACGGCCAGGAGGGCTTTCCGATTCTGGCCGGCATCCCGGTAGACGCCCGCGCGAGCAACTCGATGGTCACGCTGCTGCGGCCCCCCGAGTCGGATCACTTCGATCAGCTCGCGGGCAAGCTCTCCTGGGGCGTGTAGGGCACCGACCCGATGTCCGGCGAGGACGCGCGCGACGGCCGGGGCCAGGCGCCGCACGAGGCGCAACGGCTCTCCACTTCGCGCCTGTTCCTGATCGTCCTGATCTTCCTGGCCCTCGCCGCCTACGCCATCTGGAACTCCGACCGCTTTCAGTCGCTCTTCCAGGGGGTCTCCCAGCAGCGCCTTTCCGAGCTTCTCCAGCGGCCGGTGCGCTTCCAGCGCGTGGACTTCCACATCTTCCCGCCCTCGATCACGCTCGCCGACGTGAGCATCGGCAACGATCCCCGCACGCCGGAGGAGCCGTTGCTCGCGGCCGCGGAGCTGACCATCGGCGGCGGGATGTCGGTTACGGGCGGCGAGCTGCGCTTCGGCCGGGTGCGAGCCGTGCGGCCCAGGATCCTCCTCACGCAGTTTCCCGATGGGACCTGGAACCTTCCGCCCGGGCTGACGGGGCCGGCGGGAAAGGGCGGGCTCAAGGTGCGCGTCGGCGAGCTCGTCGTGGCGCAGGGTCTCCTGCGCTTCGAGGGCCGGAAGATGGGTCTGGACGGACGGTTCGAGGGCTTCGCCGTCGAAGTCACGGCTCTGCCGGGCAACCGGTACCGCGGCACGCTCGCCTGCCGGAAGATCACGCTGGGCCTGCCATCCGCCGAGCCTCTGGTCTTCGGCCTGGACCTGAGCTTCCGCGTCGATCCGGAACGGGGAGCCTCCATCGAAGCGTTGCGCGCGAACGGGGAGTTTGGGGAGCTGCGCGCGGCCGGATCCATCGAGAACTTCCAGCACCCCGCGATCCTGCTGCTGGCTTCGGGCGATCTCCACGTCCTGGAAGTCGAGCGCGTCTTCCGGCTCAAGCTGGGATTTGCGGGCGACGCCTCCGTGCGCGCCAACATCCGGGTGGCCGGGGGCCAGTTCAGGATCACGGGCGACGTCGCCTCGCAGAGGATCGACGCGCAGGGATTCCCGATCGAGGACCTGCAGGCCACGGTCTTCGCCCGGCCCGAGAGGCTGCTGGCGCGGATCGAGAAGGCGCGCTACGCGGGAGGCGACGCGTCCGGCGTTTTCCGCATCGAGAACCTGACGGGCCGCGGCCCGCAGCCGATGACGCTGGTCCTCGACGCGAAGCGCATCTCGCTCGAGCGTTTCTTCGGAGATCTGAAGCTGCCGGGTACCGGGCTCTCCGGCGCGGCGGCGCTGACGGCGTCGCTGCGCTGGGC
>JBASRI010000689.1:0-5725 GCA_049273755.1 Thermoanaerobaculia bacterium | reverse complement strand
AGCGTCACCGGCTCGGTGATCGCCGCGCGCAGGTCGCAGCCCGCCGCGCCCGGCGTCGCGTAGCTCGGCAGCTCCAGCCCCTCCCCGTGCGCGAGCACCGTGATCGGGACGACGATCTCCTTCACGTCCGCCATTTAATCAGAGGCTCCCCGGCGCGCTACAGAGCCATCGCGAGATCCGGCCCGGAGATGGGGAGCTTGCCGACGTTGCCGACGACCGACAACGAGAGGACGCGTCCGTCGAGGAGGCGCTCGGCTTCCGCTCCGACCTCGTCCCCGGAGACAGCTTCGATCTTCGCGATCCACTCCTCGAGCCGCACGACGCGGCCGAAGTAGAACTCATTCCGCGCGGCCGACGACATGCGCGAGACCGTCGATTCGAGGGCGAGAAGCAGGTTGCCCTTCAGGTTCTCCTTGGCCCGCGCCAGCTCGGACGCGCTCACGCCGCCACGTTTGAGCTTCTTCAACTCGCGGAGCGTGACCTCCAGCACCCGCGGCAGGTTCTTCGGCGCGCACGCCGCCGAAATACACTCGTAGCCGCCCAGCCGGTAGGCGCTCAACGCCGAGCCGATCGAGTAGACGAGGCCGCGCTTCTCTCGCACCTCCTGGAAGAGCCTGGAGGACATACCCCCGCCGAGCACGATGTCGAGGAGGCTCGCGGCGAACCGCCGGGCGCTCGCCTGCGCGGGCCCCGCCACGCCGAGGCATACGTGCACCTGCTCGAGCCCGCGCCGCGTCCGGACCTCCAGGTGCTGGTGGGATCGGGGAGCCCGCGAGAGGCGTGCGACCCCCCGGGGCGCCTCGCGAAAGCGCCGGCGGAAGAGCTTTTCGATCGCCGGCAGCGCCTCGGCCGCTCGGACGTGTCCGGCCACGACGACGATGAGGTTGGACGGCGCATAGCACGACCGGTAGTAGCCGTAGAGGTCCTCCCTGCGGATCGCCGAGACGGTCTCCGCCGTGCCCAGGATCGGCGCGCCCAGCGGATGGCTCTTCCAGAAGGAGCGGACGAAGATCTCGTGGACGAGGTCGTCCGGGTTGTCGTTGGCCTCGCCGATCTCCTCGAGGATCACGCCGCGCTCGGTCTCGATGTCGGCGCTCTCGAAGGCCGGGGCGAGCACCACGTCGCCCATCAGGTCCAGCGCCTCGGCGAACCGGGAGTCGAGCGTGTGAACGTAGAAGCCGGTGTACTCCTTGGTCGTGAAGGCGTCCACGTCACCGCCCAGCCGGTCGATTGCCCTGGCGATCTCGGCGTTGGAGCGCCGGTGCGTGCGCTTGAAGAGGAGGTGCTCGAGGAAGTGCGAGATCCCCTGCCTCGCCGCGGGCTCGTCCCCCGAGCCCGCTCGGACGAAAAAGCCGAGCGAGAAGGAACGCACGTCCTGCATCTCATCGATGAGGACCACCGCTCCGTTGTCGAGAACGTGCTTCTGGACCATCGCTTCCGGCGGGAACCGGAATTCTATCCCGGGGGCCTCAGGGCTTCTACGACGGCGGCAGGACCGGATACTTCGGGCGCTCGAAGGGACCCTGGGAGTCGTTGTCTGCGTCCCCGGCGATGAAGCGCCACTCGTCGGTGTACTCGCGGTCGCGCCATTTCTTGAGCGCCCGCTGGCGAAGCTTCGCACGCACTCCGACGATCGGGCCGACCGTCTGGCCCTCCCCCAACCCCCTTCCGAAGATCGAGGGCGGCGTGGGCGTCGGGGGCGTGCCTCCGAGAAAGGGCGGGGGCGTGGGCTGGCCGCCGATCCCCGTGTAGGTCGAGGGCGGCTGGTTGCCGGGCCCCGGCGTGCCGCGCGGGAATCCGCTCCCCGGCAGTCCCGAGCCGCCCGGCGGAACCCCCTGGCCCATCGGCATCGCCTCCGGCGTACCCACGAAGATCGGGATCCACCCGTCCTCGCAGTTGCACAGCGGCTCGCGCCAGAGCCGCCGGATCGCGCGCGGCCGCGCCTCTTTGAGCTCCTTGAGCGAGATCGGATAGCGCCCGAACCGCCTCTGGAAGACGAGCACCGCGCGCGCGTACTGCTTGCCCCGGAAGATGAGCTCGGTTTCCTTGTCGCGCTGGACGATCTTCGCGATCGAGGGGCCGACCGCGGCGATCAGGATCGTGAGGATCGCCATCGCGACCACCACGCCGACGAGGGTGAAGCCGGAGTCGCCTCCACGGTCACCAGTCACTGTAGGTCGTCCCGTCCAGCGCTTTCGCCTTCGAGGCGCTGTGGACTTCGATGATGCCCGGCACGGGTTGGACGTTGGGATCGTCCGGCTCCGCGGGCTCCTCCTCCATCGTCAGGACCCAGTCCTGCTTCTTCGTCATCGGGTCGTACGGGATGCGCCGGATGTAGCCCTCCTTGACGAGGATCTCGAGGTCCGGCGGGTAGTTGCCCTTGTCGCCCTTGTACTGGTCGATGACGCTCCGGAACGTGAACAGGTCGCCGCGCAGCGAAGCTTCCCGCGCGCGCTGGGGCGAATCCCGCAGCGCCGGAACGGCGATCGCGGCCAGGATGCCGATGATCGTCATCACCACGAGGAGCTCGAGAAGGGTAAAGCCGTCTTGCCCTGCCTCCTGCCTCCTTCCTCCTGACTCCCGTGTTGCCATCACCAGTCCTTGTAGAACGTCCCGTCCAGCGCCTTGGCCGTGGACAGGGAGTAGACGTCGTAGACGTTCTGGCCGCCCCAGGCGAAGGAGTCGGGCTCGTCCTGATAGGAGCGCAGGCCCCACTCGGACTTGCCGGTCATCGGATCGATCGGGACGCGGCGCAGGAACCTCTGCTTCTTGGCGACCTGGCCCACGAGGTTGACGCCCTTGACGAGCGTGTCGAGGTCGGGCGGGTATCCTTCCCCCCCCACCTCGAGGGGGATGAGCCCGGCGTCGGAGAGCTGCTTGTACTTGTCCAGCGCGTCGCGCATCGTGCGAAGCTGGTGGCGCAGCTCCAGCTCCTTCTGCCGCCGCAGCGAGTAGCGCGCCACGGGCACGGCCATCGCGGCGAGGATCGCGATCATCGCCGCGACCACGGCCAGCTCCACCATGGTGAAGCCGGCCATGGAGCTCCGACGCGCGATCACGGCAAGCTTCCTCATCGGACGTCGATGACAGCCTGGGACGCTGTGACCGAGGCGCCCGACATCTCGACCGGCATGAACGTCAGCGCGGAGCGGCCGGGAGCGATCCCGCGCAGCGTGATCTCGGCCACCGCCCGCGTGCCCGAGAGATCCGGCGAAGCCGGGATCTCGAGCACGACGTTGTTGTCCTGGATGTTGGCGTCGGCGACGCCGCTGCCGCTCCCGAGGATCGGACGCGCGACCACGACGGCCGCGATCGCCCGATCGAACGTGACCGTGATCGTCCCGCCCGGGAATCCCGCGGCGGACGTTGCGCGAACGAGGACGGACTGTTGCTGTCCGGGCGCCAACGCCAGGTACGCCGGGTCGAAGTCGAGAAGGATCTGGGTTGTCGTCTCGATCGCGCCGACGGCGAGCGTCGTGGCGGCGGCCGCGGTCGCCGTCGTGTCGGCGGCCGTGCCGGTCGCGCTCTTGTTCGTCGTCGAGGCCTGGGGAGGCACGGCTTCGCGCGGCGTGGGCGGGGGCGGCGGCCGGAAGATATCGCTCGGTAATCCGCCCGGAGCGATGCCGGGGTTGACGGGGGCGGCGCCCGGCGGCGTCTGGGCAGGCTGTGGGCGCATGCCCGGCTTGCCGGTCTGCTGCTCGAACGGTCCGGCGTCGCGCGCCGGGTTCTCCACGCGCGGGGATCCCTGGTACGAAATGTTCGCGTCGGTCCCAACGTAAATGGGCTTCACGTCCTCCTCGGTCACGTCGGGGATGCGGATGATGTGCGGCGTCAGGGTCAGCACGAGGTCGGTGGTCTTGCCGCTGCTGTCGTCCTTGGTGAAGAGGCGCCCGAGGATCGGAATGTCGCCGACCCACGGAATCGTGCTCTTGGTGATCTGCTTGTCCCGGCGGTAGAGCCCGGCCAGAAAGTTCGTCTCGCCGTCCTTCAATCGGATGTTGGCCGAGATCGTGCGCGTGCCGATGATGGGCTGTTCCAGGCCGCCGTTGGTGACCTTTCCGTTGATGTTCGAGACCTCGACCATCAATTTCAACGTCACTTCTCGGTTGTGGTGCACCCGCGGCTCGACCTCGATCTTGATGCCGATGTCCTGATATTGGAACGAGGTCGCCGGCGACGTCAGCGTCGTGCCGGACGCCACCGTCTGGAAGGTCGTGACCGGGATCGGAACCTTGTCCCCGATCAGGAGCTGCGCCTTCTGTCCCTCGGCGATCCGCAGCTGCGGCTTGGCCAGGAGCTCCGCGTCGGTGTTGGTCTTGAGGAAGTCCAGGAAAACCTGCGGGATCGTGAACCCGAAAGAATTGATGTTGATCTGCTTGAGCTGATTCCAGGTAAACCCATTGGCGACGGTCGCCCCGAGATTCGTCACGCCCGTTCCCGGCGATGGTATGGACGCGCCAATCTGATACGGCTTGAGCGAGAGTCCCAGGGTCTGAGCCTTTTCCGAGTTGATCTGAAGAAGCTCGACATCCACGACGACCTCGGAAACCTGCTTGTCGTTCTGCTCGACGATGCGCTCCGCGACCGCAACTTTGTCCGAGGTGTCGCGCAGCGTGATCGAGTTCTCGGCCTTGTTGACCGAGATGCGCGTTGTCTGGAGGAGGGCGCGCAGGGCGTTGGCGACCTCGGTGACGTCGGCGTTGGACAGGAAGAAGGTCCGGATGACGAGGTCCTCGTAAGTCTTGCGGTTCTGGGGCGTGTCGGCCGCGATCAGGATCGTCTTCTCGTCGATGATCTTGTAAAAGTGGTTCTCCTGCCGGATCAGGGTCTCGAGGGCCTTCAGGAAGTCGATCTGCGTCAGAACGATCGAGACGTTGTCGTCCTTCAGCTGCGGGTCGAAGACGACGTTGATCCCGGCGGCGTCGGCCAGCGCGCGGTAGATCTGCTTGATGGGCTTGGGCTGCGGGAAGTTCAGGTTGATGGGCTTGTCGCTCGAGGGCTCGAGCATCGGCATGACGGCACGCGCGCCCCTGGCCTTCTTCTTGAGCTTTTCCATTGGGGAGTCGGCGTTGCGATCGGCCTCCCTGCGCGCCTGCTCGTCGCGAGCCTTCTGGAGCTCCACGGCCGCGTAGTCGTTGGTGGGGTCGAGGAGGACGGTTTGCTCGAGCTCGACGACGGCGAGGTCGGGCCGGCCGGATGCCCGGTACATCTTGCCTTTCTCGAAGTGGGCCTGCGACGCGCGAAGCTTCGCCCTCGCGAGGGCCGTCTTATAGCCCGCCGACTCGGGACTGAGCTCAAGGGCCTTGGCATAGTTCATGACCGCCAGATCCCAGTGCCCCAGCGTTTCCTCGTTTTTGGCCTCGCGAAAGGCGCTCGCCCCGGCGCAGCCGGTCATCACGACGAGCACGATGGCGAGACAAGCCTTTCCAAACTTCATGCTTAAGCGCCCCTTCTCGTTTCTGCCGTCCGCCGTCTGCCGTCTCTTTCTCACGGCGTGATGCCCACGCGGCGCGTCTCCGAGTCCGCGAAGCCCACGAAGCCCACATCGATCGATTCGTATCCCACCTTCCGGAGTACGAACTTGCCGAACAGAGTGTCGCCGGAGCGGGCGTTGTAGATCTGGTCCCCCTGCTGGATCACCGCGATCGGATGGTCTCTGGGCCCGAACGTGCCCAGGAACTTGAACGAGATCTCGGGCGGTTTGGGCGTGGGCGTCGGAGGTGGC
>JBASRI010000659.1:0-1518 GCA_049273755.1 Thermoanaerobaculia bacterium | reverse complement strand
CCGCCGAGCTGCCGCCTCGGTGCCACGCCGCGCACGGCGCCCACGACGGCGCGCACGCGCTCGGTCCGGCGCAGCAGCACCAGGCCGACCAAGCCGACGCCCGTGAGGGTCACGGTCTCGACCATCGCCAGCGCGTCGTCGCCGTTCAACTTCGAGGCCACGATCTGGGTCGTCATCACGCGGAAGCTGCCGCCGAAGACGTAGGGCGCGCTGAAGGAGGACAGCGACGTCATGAAGGTCAGGAGCGCGGCGCCGGAGAGGGCGGGCAGAAGCAGCGGCAGCGTCACCCGGAGCGTCGTCCGGGTGCGCGAGGCTCCGAGGCTCGCCGCCGCTTCCAGAAACGCGGCGTCCAGGCGTGCGAGCCCCGCGCGCGTGAAGAGATAGAAGTAGACGTACATCGAGTACGCGTGGACGAGCAGGATCGCCGCCGGGCCCGAAAGCCTCCAGGGCGGCCTCTCCAGTGAGAAGGCGGACTGGATCGCTCGCGAGGCGAAACCGCTCTCGCCATAGAGAAACAGAAACGCGACCACGCCGACCAGCGGCGGCAGCGCGACGGGCAGCGCCACGAGCGCCGAGAGCATGCGGCGGCCTGGGAACTCCGCGCGCTCGAACAGAAAAGCGAGCGGCACGCCGATCGCGGCCGAGAGAACCACGGTCAGGAGCGAGATCCACAGGCTCGCCCAGAGCGCCTGCCATTCCGCCGGCCTGCGCGCGAACTCGGCGAAGTGCGCCAGCGTGAACCGCGGGGCGCCGACCGCTTCGGCGAGGGTCAGGACGAGCGGATAGCTGACCAGCCAGAAGAGGAGCAGGAGGAGAAGGGGAGAGAGGAGGCGGGAGGGCCGAAACGAGACGCCGGCGCTCACGGTTCCCTCGGGAAGACGCGCGGAGGAGGGCCGGCGGCCGAGAGAACGACGGCGACGCGGTCTCCCTCGCGATGCGAAGCCGCGGGCGCGAGGACCTCCACGTCGCCGGCCGCCGTCGAGACGAGGTAGTACGCCGTGCCCCCGGCGTACCGCCGCTCGACGACCGTTCCCTCGAGGGCGCCGTCCGCCGAGGCTCCGGCGAAGGCCAGCGCTTCGGGTCGCACGACGAGGTCCGCCTCCGCCCCATCGGGGACCGGAGTGCCCTCCTCCGCGATCCACGCGGGGCCGTTGCGCATCCGCGCCTCCGGCTTCCGCCAGACGACGGGAAGCAGGCTCGAGTGTCCGATGAACGTGGCGACGAAACGCGTCTTCGGCCTCTCGAAGAGGTCCTCGGGCGTGCCGACCTGCTCGAGCCGCCCCGCATGGAGGACGGCGACGCGGTCGCCAAGCGCGAAAGCTTCCTCCTGCTCGTGCGTCACGAAGAGCGTCGTGATGCCGATCATGCGGATGGCGCGCTTCAACTCCCTCCGCGTCTTCTCGCGCAGCGAGGGGTCGAGATTGGAGAGCGGCTCATCGAGCAGCAGGACGCGCGGCGACGGCGCCAGCGCCCGGGCCAGGGCCACGCGCTGCTGCTGCCCGCCGGACAGCTCCGTGA
>JBASRI010000648.1:0-4311 GCA_049273755.1 Thermoanaerobaculia bacterium | reverse complement strand
GCGAGGTGCGGTCGCGGCCGGGCGCGACCGCCGAAGCGGAGCGCCGCGCGGCGGCATCCAGCGGCCAGACGTCGGAGAACGCGAAGCCGTCCGAGTTTCCGACGGACATGCGGCCGCAAATGGGAGGCGGCCCGCGCGAGACGGCCAGGCTCGCGGGCCTGGACGCGGCGATCCGCGAGGCGGCGCGCGGTACCGTCGGCGGCGAAGGCGGTGCTCCCCCCGCCAATCCCGAGGGGGGATTCGTGGACTCGGGCCCGATCTCCTTCGACACGACCTGGTACGATTGGGGCCCGTATGCGGCGGAAATGGTTCGCCGGATCAAGCTCCACTGGGACGTGCCCGAGCTGGCGCGCCTCGGGTGGAAGGGCAAGCTGACCGTCCGCTTCTTCATCCTGGCCGACGGCACCGTGGCGGACGCGAAGATCATCCGCGGATCCAGCATCCCGCCGTTCGACCACGCCGCCTTCCAGGCGATCATCACGTCTTCGCCCTTCCGGCCCCTCCCCGCCGACCTCCACTCCCAGCGCGAGGGAGTCACCGTAACCTTTTTCTACAACCTGCGTCCTGAAGAGGATGCGGCCCAGGCGAACCAGGCGAAGCCATGAACGAGCCGGAACGGATCCGCGAAGCGCTCGAGACGGCCCAGACCGTGGCGGTCGTGGGCTGCTCGCCCGACCCCTCGCGCGCCTCGCACACAATCGCGCGATACTTGATGACGCAGGGGTACCGCGTGATTCCGGTCAACCCCGGGCACCGGGAGCTGCTGGGCCAGCGGTCCTACCCCTCGCTCTCGGAGATCCCGCCGGAGATCCGGGTGGACATCGTGGACGTCTTCCGCCGCTCCGAGCACGTCGCCCCGATCGCCCGGGAGGCCATCGCCCGGGGGATCCCGTTTTTCTTCATGCAGAAAGGCGTGATCGACCCGGCCGCTGCCCGGCAGCTGGAGGAGGCGGGTGTCGGGGTCGCGATGGACCGCTGCATCCTGGTCGAGCACGAACGGCTCGGGATTGCCCCGAAATCAAGGAATGTCGCCGCAAAAGACGGCGTTCCCCCTTTGTCCCGCACCGGGACGCCATATTAGGAGAGACGGTCCGTTATGCAGACAACCACCAAGCGAGCGCTTTCTTTTTCAGCCCTGATTGGAGCCGCCGTGGTCTTCGGCATGGTGGTCGCAGGGTCGGTCAACGTCACGCCCCGGTCCGAGGCGCAGCGCGAGGCCACGCCGGCCGCGTCGCGTCCCCACACCGGATCCGTGTTGCTTCCGTCCTTCGCGGACATCGCGCAGGAGGTCATGCCCTCGGTCGTGTCCATCACCTCGACGGACATCGTCAAGGGGAACCGCGGCCGCCGCTACATGAACCAGAGCCCTTTCGGCGAGGGCGATCCGTTCGAGTTCTTCTTCGGCCCTCCGGGCGGCCAGAACCGCCGCGGCCAGCCGCGTGACGAGGAGGAGCACAAGGAAGTCCAGGGCGGGACGGGCTTCATCATCTCGGAAGACGGCTACATCGTCACGAACAACCACGTCATCGACGGCGCCGACAAGATCGAGGTGCGGATCAACAACAAGGAGAAGTACAAGGCGAAGCTCATCGGCAAGGACTCCGCGACGGACCTCGCTCTGCTCAAGATCGAGACGAAGCAGCGCCTCACGCCCCTCCAGCTCGGCGACTCGGACAAGCTCCGCGTCGGCGAGTGGGTCATGGCGATCGGCGATCCCCTGAACTTCGACAAGACCGTCACGGTCGGGGTCGTGTCCGCGAAGGACCGCTCGGGCCTGACGGCGGACGCCGCGACCCGCAGCTTCGAGAACTACATCCAGACGGACGCCGCGATCAACTTCGGCAACTCCGGCGGACCCCTTCTGAACGTCAACGGCGAAGTCATCGGCATCAACACCGCGATCTTCCGCCCCGCGCAGAACATCGGCTTCGCCGTACCGATCAACACGCTCCGGACGATCCTTCCCCAGTTGCGCGAAAAGGGCAAGGTCACCCGCGGCTTCCTGGGCATCAACATCCGCAACGTGGACTCGGACCGCGCCGCCGCCTTCGGCTTGAAGTCGCAGGACGGCGCCTTCGTCGAATCCGTGGAGCCGGGCAAGCCGGCTGACAAGGCGGGGGTGAAGCCGGGCGACACGATCGTCAAGGTCGACACGGTGCCCGTCAAGGACACGCGGGATCTCATCGGCTACGTGTCGGGCAAGGCCCCGGGCAGCAGGGTTCAGCTGACCGTCGTTCGCGACGGCAAGGAAACGAGCTCCACGGCCACGCTGGCCGAGCGCAAGGACGAGGCCTCCGAGGACGAGCAGTCCGGGAAGGTCGCGTCCGACGACTCGCCCGGCAAGATCGGGATCACGGTCCAGGAGCTGACCCCGCAGATGCGCCAGATGCAGCGGATCAAGCCCGAGGTCGAGGGCCTGCTGGTCGTGCGCGTCAAGGAGGTCTCGCCGGCCGCCGACGCCCAGATCCAGGAGGGCGACGTCATCACGCAGGTCAACGGCCAGAGGGTCTCCAGCGCCGACGCGTTCGGCAAGCTCGTCGCCAAGGCGAAGAAGGGCGACTATCTCAAGCTCTACCTCTACAACCCCCGGGCGGACGTCTCGCGGTTCGCGCTGGTCAAGCTCGAGGACTAGAAAGGCCGGAGGAGACTCGGTTGCAAGCGCCCGCCGCGAGGCGGGCGTTTTTTATGGGCGCTCGACGCGCCCACGAGAGCGCGTGGAATCGTCTTGCGAGAAAGCGCGGTCCCTCGAGATCGAAACCGACCGTCCGAAGCCCTCGGGAGGGGGAAACGCCGAGCGTAACGCCGGCCGTGGGCCAGCGTTTGACTCGCCGGTAATCCGGCTGCGGGGCTCGCCGGGGGAATAAAGCGCCCCGGTTCCACAATAAAAAGGGTGCGATGACGCAACGGATCCTGGTCGTCGACGACAACGCCGACATCCGCGAGAGCCTGCGGAGGGTGCTGGAGCTCGAGGGCTACGAGCTCGTGGAAGCGGCCAACGGCCCGGTCGCCCTCTCGGAGCTCGACGCGGGCCCCGTGGACGCCGTGCTGCTCGACATCAAGATGAACGGCATGGACGGCATGGAGGTGCTCGACCGCATCGTTTCGCGGCACGGGGCCCCGCCCGTCCTGATGATCTCGGGGCACGGCGACATCGCCACGGCCGTCGAGTGCACGCGGCGTGGAGCGATGGACTTCCTCGAGAAGCCCCTCCAGCGCGAGCGCGTGCTCGTCTCGGTCAAGAACGCTCTGTCGGGCAACAAGCTCCGAGCCGAGAACGAGCGGCTGCGGCGGCGCGTCGAGGAGGAGACCGTCCTCGTCGGCGACAGCGAGCCGATGAAGCGTCTGCGCGCCGACGTCGGGCGCGCGGCCCCGACCACGGCCACGGTCTTGATCCTGGGCGAGAGCGGCACCGGCAAGGAGCTCGTCGCCCGCGAGATCCACAGCGGCTCGAAGGTGGCCTCCGGCCCCTTCATCCAGGTCAACTGCGCGGCGATCCCGGAGGAGCTCATCGAGTCCGAGCTCTTCGGCCACGAGAAGGGCTCGTTCACGGGCGCCGTCCGCAAGCAGATCGGCAAGTTCGTCGAAGCCGACAGCGGAACGATCTTTCTCGACGAGGTCGGAGACATGTCGGCTCGGGCCCAGGCCAAGGTCTTGCGCGTGCTCGAGGCCGGGGAAGTCGAGCCGGTCGGAGCCGCGCGGGTGGGCCGCGTCAACGTGCGTGTCATCGCCGCGACCAACCGCGACCTTACCGAATCGATCAAGGCCGGCCGCTTTCGCGAGGATCTCTACTTCCGTCTGAACGTCGTTCCGCTGACGACGCCTCCGCTGCGCGAACGGCCGCAGGACATCCCGTCCCTGACCGAGCACTTCACGCGGCTCTTCTCCGACCGCGACCACCGCAAGCCCCGGCGGTTCGCTGGAAGCGCTCTGGCCGTGCTCGCGGCGCGGAGCTGGCCCGGCAACGTGCGCGAGCTGAAGAACCTGATCGAGCGCGTCCTGATCATGACCGACGCCGATCCGATCGAGGGAAAGGACCTGCCCCCCGAGGCGCGCGTGGCGCCGGCCGAGATCTCGGGCCGCGGCCGGGAGCTCGAGACCCTATCCGAGTTCAAGGAGTTCGCCGAGCGCGAGTTCCTCGTGGCCAAGCTCCGCGAGAACGGCTGGAATATCAGCCGCACCGCCGAGGTCATCCAGACACCGCGCTCCAACCTCTACAAGAAGATCGAGCACCACAAGATCGTCAGGGAGACGGAGTAACCGTCGCTACGCGCTTCGCTCCGGGTCTGCGCCACTGCGGGCGCACCGGCGGTC
>JBASRI010000628.1:0-4186 GCA_049273755.1 Thermoanaerobaculia bacterium | reverse complement strand
GACCGCGGCCGCCAGGGCGGGGACAAGCCCCGCCCCTACGGCTGTTGCTCACGCCGGCTCCGGCACCAGCGGGCCCACGTTTCCATCCACGACGTCCACCGGAGAGCCCGGCAGGATGGGCGGCTTGGGCGGCCCGGTCTTGCGCAGCTTCGCGATGTCCAGGCCCGACTCCTCGGCCAGGATCTGGAGGACCTCGTCGCCGTCGAGCACTTCCTTTTCGAGGAGCGTCCGGGCCAGTCGGTGCATGGCCTTCTCGTTTTCCAGGATGATTTTCTTCGCGCGGTCGTAGGAAGCGGTCACGATCCGCTTGACCTCGGCGTCGATCTGGTTGGCGGTCGACTCGGAGTAGTCCTGCGTGCGACCGAAATCGCGGCCCAGGAAGATCTCCTGCTCGGGCCGCCCGAAGGTCAAGGGGCCCATCTCGCTCATTCCCCACTCGCAAACCATCTTGCGGGCCATGTCGGTGGCGCGCTCGATGTCGTTGCCCGCACCGGTCGTCATGTGGCCGAGGAATCTCTCCTCGGCGATGCGGCCGCCCATCATCACCGTGATCATGGCCTCGAGGTATTCCTTGGTGTGCGAGTACTTGTCCTCGGACGGAAGCTGCATCGTCACGCCCAGCGCCCGCCCGCGCGGAATGATCGTGACCTTGTGGACCGGGTCGGCGTCGGGGAGGATCGCCGCGACCAGGGCGTGGCCGCCCTCGTGGTACGCGGTGTTCTTCTTCTCGTCCTCGGTCATGATCATGGACTTGCGCTCGGGGCCCATCATGACCTTGTCCTTGGCGTACTCGAAGTCGATCATCTCGACTTTCTTCTTGTTGAACCGGGCCGCGTTCAGCGCCGCCTCGTTGACGAGGTTGGCCAGATCGGCGCCGGAGAAGCCGGGGGTGCCGCGGGCGATGATCGAGAGGTCCACGTTCTCCGCCAGGGGCGTATTGCGGGTGTGCACCTTCAGGATCTGCTCGCGGCCGCGCAGGTCCGGGCGGTCCACGACGACCCGGCGGTCGAAGCGCCCCGGCCGAAGCAGCGCCGGGTCGAGCACGTCGGGCCGGTTGGTCGCGGCCACCAGGATGACGCCCTCGTTGGTGTCGAAGCCGTCCATCTCGACGAGCAGGGCGTTCAACGTCTGCTCCCGCTCGTCGTGCCCGCCGCCCAGGCCCGCTCCGCGGTGCCGGCCCACGGCGTCGATCTCGTCGATGAAGATGATGCAGGGGGCGTTCTTCTTGCCCTGCTCGAAGAGGTCGCGCACGCGAGAGGCCCCCACGCCGACGAACATCTCGACGAAGTCGGACCCCGAGATCGTGAAGAAGGGAACGTTCGCCTCGCCGGCGACGGCGCGCGCCAGGAGCGTCTTGCCCGTGCCCGGAGGGCCGATCAGGAGTACGCCCTTGGGGATCTTGCCGCCCAGTTTCTGGAACTTCTGCGGGTCCTTGAGGAATTCGATGATTTCCTGGAGCTCGACCTTCGCCTCCTCGACACCCGCGACGTCCTTGAACGTCACTTTCTTCTGCGTCGGGGTCAGGAGCTTCGCGCGCGACTTGCCGAAGGAGAGGGCCTTGTTCCCGCCCGCCTGCATCTGGCGCATGATCACGAACCAGATCGCCACGAGGAGGATCAGGGGCCCGTACATGACGAGCGCGGAGACCAGCGACGAGTCCTTCTGGGGGGTGATCTCGATCTCGACGCCCTTGGCCCGCAGGTCCTTGACCAGGTCAGGATAGTTCGCCGCGTAGGTCTTGAAGAGCGGCTCGCGCTTTCCGGCGGTCGGCGCGTACTGGCCGCTGATCTCTTCGCCCCGGATCCGGACCTTCTGGACGTGGCCCTGGTTGACCTGATCGAGGAACTGGGAGAACGAGACCTCTTCGACGGCGCTGGCTCCGGTCTTGAAAACGTTCCAGGCCAGGATGATCAGCACGAGGATGACCATCCAGAGCAGCAGGTTCTTGATCGTAGCGTTCAAAGGGTACTCCTTCCCAGGGATCGGCACACTTCCGAGCGACCAGCATAACGGACTCGAGGCGACATTTATTGCTCCAGCACCACCTCATAAATGTCCGGCAGGTGGGCGCTTGTGCCGCCGTGCTCCATGCCGTAGCCCGCGTAGAGGCCTTCGCCCTCGACCGTGAACAGCGAGAAGTCCACGGCGACGTTGGTCTTGCGGTCGAGTGGCTTGTCCATGATCGCGGCCAGCAGGAGCGAGGCCGCTCCCGCGCCGCGAAAGGTGTCCATCAAGTAGGTCTCGATGACCCCGGTGTGCACGACGTCTTTCAGCAGCAGGACGTGGCGGCCCCGGACGTCGAACCCGGTCGTGAAGTCGATCTGCAGGACGTCGCGCGCGCCCTCGGCCCGGCGCACGTGCAGGAACTCGCAGGCGAACTCGCCCGTCATCTTGCGGGCGAGGTCCGCCATGAAGAAGGCCGAGCCCTTGAGAATCGAGACGAGGACCAGGGGTCTCTCGCGGACGTCCCGGTCGATCGCGCCCGCCACGGCCTCCACCCGGTCGGCGATGAGGCGCGAGTCGTAGCGGCGCTCGAGCTTCACGGAGTTGTTTGAGCGGCGCCCGACGCGCCGACGAGAGCGGAGAGTTTGGGTCCGCTGCTGACCAGCATTGTTCTGCCGAAATCGTACACCGGAGGGCTGGCCGACGGTCGCGGCCGCACCGTCAGCGCCCTTCCGCGGCGTTCGAAACGGATGCGGCGGCCGGCCTCGAAGCGGAAGTCGCGCCCTTCGGACAGGAGACGCACGAGCTGCTCGCGCTCCCCGCCGGTCATCGGCGGGCGGCCCGGCAAGGCGAACGGCGACGCCAGCAGGTCCAGAGCGGCCCGCAAAATCTCCTCGGGGCATCCGGAAAGAACGTCCGCGTCCGCGAGTCGGCCCCCCGGCAGGGCCTGGAACGTCGGAGCGATCCGCTCCGACAGCTCCCGTTCGAGCCGGCGGCGCCTCCCGGACAGCCGTGCCACCTCGGCGAGAAGCCCGGCGCGGGAGGCTGCGTCGAGACGGGTGAGCTCCCGCCGGATCCGGTTGCGGGTGAGGCGCAGGTCGCCGTTGGAGGCGTCGCGGCGAAACCCGATCCCGCGCTCGGCGAGGAAACGGAGGATCTCGCAGCGCGGCACGGAGAGCAGCGGGCGGACGACTCCGTCCCCGCGGGCCTCGCGCGGTCCGGCCAGCCGCGCCAGACTCCCGCGACGCTCGAGCGCGATCGCGTGCGATTCCAGAACGTCGTCCTCCTGATGGGCGGTCATCACCCGATCCGCGCCCGCCTCGCGGGCGATCTCCAGGAGCGCGTCGTACCGCACGACCCGGGCCGCGGCCTCGGGGGAGAGCTTGAGGCTCCGCGCCGCCTCGCGGGCGTCCCGCCGGCGCTGCTCGAAGGGAAGCCCGAGCCTTCGCGCATGGCCGGCGACGAAGGCGAGATCCCGGTCGGCATCGCGGCCGCGCCAGCCGTGGTGCACGTGGGCGACCCAGAGCGTCCACTCCGCCTCGGCGGCGAGGGCATGGGCGCCGTAGAGCAGGGCCATCGAGTCGGCGCCTCCCGAGACGGCCAGAACCGCGCGCGATCCGCGGGGAATCAGGCCCGAAACGGCGGCTCGCCGCAGGGCGTCTCGAATGGGTTCCACGGGACCATGTTAGGGAAAGATCGGGCCGAGCGCCAACGTTGAAGGTGGCGCAGGGCCGTGGCGCGCGCCTTGTGTCCTGAGACCTGAGACCTGAGACTTCGTATGACATGTGAGAGATGATCAAGCGGGAGGAGACCTTGACCGCGGACCATAGCGGCCCGAATCCGGCGCTCGATCCCGACGACACGTCCCCCATGCGAGGGGAGGCGGGCGAGCCCCGCCGCCGCCGGTGGCCCCGGTTCGTCCTCGGCGCCGCCATCGTGGTGGTAGTTGCCGTTCTGCTCGCCCGCTCCGGGAAGAAGAGCTCGGCTTCCGGACCCGCCGGAGCGGGCCGCGGAGGCAGTCCGATCCCGGTGGTCATCGCCCCGGCGAAGGTCGAGGACGTTGCGGTTTTCCTGACGGGACTGGGCACGGTCACGCCCCTGAACACGGTCACGGTCCGGAGCCGCGTGGACGGCCAGCTGATGCGCGTGGCGTTTCGAGAGGGCCAGTTCGTGCGACAGGGCGAGCTGCTCGCGGAGATCGATCCCCGCCCATTCCAGGTCCAGCTCACGCAGGCGGAGGGCC
>JBASRI010000626.1:0-2845 GCA_049273755.1 Thermoanaerobaculia bacterium | reverse complement strand
GTGACGTTCATGCTGCCGACGGAGGATGCGGTCCTCGTGGGAGAAGAGCTCGCGCGCCGCTTCGGTCTCCCGTACTGGCAGGTCGCGCTCACCGCGACCGACGCCAACCGCTTCGCGATCCGGCTGGCGCGGCACCTCACCCGGCGGCCGAAGGTCCTGGTCTTCAACTGGTGCTACCACGGTTCGGTCGACGAGACCTTCGCCACGCTCATGGGCGGGCGCACGGTCGCCCGCATCGGCAACCTCGGCCCGCCGGTGGATCCGGCGGTCACGACCCGCGTCGTCGAGTTCAACGACGTCCCCGGGCTCGAGGCCGCGCTGGCTACCGGCGACGTCGCCTGCGTGCTCGCCGAGCCGGCCCTGACCAACGTCGGGATCGTCCTGCCGGAGCCCGGGTTCCACGAGGCGCTCCGCGATCTCACGCGGCGCGCCGGAACGCTCCTGATCCTCGACGAGACGCACACGATCTCCGCTGGCCCGGGCGGCTACACGCGAGCCCACGGCCTCGAGCCCGACCTCTTGACGATCGGAAAGCCGATCGCCGGCGGGATTCCGGCGGCCGCATACGGCATGAGCGCCGAGGTCGCCGAGCGGGTCACCGAATCGATTCGCGTCGACGAGTCGGACACCGGCGGCATCGGCGGGACGCTCGCCGGCAACGCTCTCTCGCTCGCCGCCATGCGCGCGACGCTCGAGAGCGTCCTGACCGAAGAGGCGTACGCCCGGACGATTCCGCTGGCGGAGCGCTTCGTGAAAGGCGTCGGGGACGTGATCGCGGAGTACCGCCTTCCGTGGCACGTCACGCGCCTCGGCTGTCGCGCCGAGTACGCCTTCCGCGCGTCGGCGCCCCGGAACGGCTCGGACGCCGCCGCCGCGATCGATCCGGAGCTCGACCGCTACATGCACCTTTCGGCCTTGAACCGGGGCATCCTGATGACGCCCTTCCACAACATGGCGCTCATCGCGGCGGCGACGACGGAATGCGACATCGACCTCCACACGCGGGTCTTTCGGGAGAGCGTGGAAGCGCTGGTCGCGAAGAGCTAGGCCCCTGCGCTCCAGTCGATCAGGATCTTCCCGACGTTCTTGTTCTCCCTCATGCGCGCGAACGCCTCGGCGGCCCGGTCCGGCGGGAAGACCGAATCGATCGAGACCTTCAGCGCGCCCGAGTCGAACGCCGGCAGGATCTCCTCCCGGAAGCGGGCGATCAGCTTCGCCTTCTCCGGGCGGGGTCGGGAGCGCAGCATCGATCCGATGATCCGGGCGCGCCTGGCCATGAGCGCCGAGAGGTCGAGCTCGGCCTTCGGGCCCGACATCGTCGCGAGGACGACGATCCGGCCCCCGACAGCCAGGACGCGCAGGTTGCCCGCAAGCGTCTGCGCTCCGGTGGGATCCAGCACGACGTCGATCGCGTTGGTTCCCCACGCTCTCTCGATGGCATCCGCAAAGGACTCCTTCGAAGTGTCGATCGCGAGATCGGCTCCCGCCGCGGTCAGCGCCGGCAGCTTGTCGGCCGTTCGCGTCGTTGCCGCCACGCGCGCCTTCAGCAGCTTCGCCGTCTGAATCGCCGCCAGTCCGACGCCCGACGCCGCCGCGTGGATGAGAGCGGACCCGCCGGCCGTGAGGTTTCCTTCGAGGACGAGGTTGAGGTAGGCCGTGAGGAACGCCTCGGGGATCGCCGCCGCGCCGCGCAGGTCCACTCGGCTGGGAACGGGCAGGAGCTGGCCACGCGGAACGGCGGCGTACTCGGCGTGCGCGCCTCCCGCCACCAGGGCCATCACCGGCTCTCCCGTCGCCTCGACCGTGCCCGAAAGCTCCATCCCCAGGATCTCCGGCTCCCCGGGCGGCGGGGGATAGCGTCCTGCGATCTGCGACAGGTCCGCGCGATTCAACCCGGACGCGGCCACCTTCACCAGCACCTCGTCCGGACCGGCAGAGGGAATCGGAGCCTCCGCCAGAAAGACGCGGTATCCATCTCCGTCGGGGCTCGCCTGCAGGTACTTCACGTCTTGTCCTCCACGCCGGCCGGAGCGAGCCGCGACAGTCGCGCGTCAAGCCACGAGGGCTTCCGGTCCTCGATTTCGGCGCGTTCCTTTCGCGCGACCGCGGACCGCACGATGTGGGCGCCGACGTAGCGAATCGGTTCCGGGGGAAAGCGGCCGGCGGAGCGCTCGACCAACGGATGACGGCTCCAATCGTCGTCGCGCTCGAGGACGAGGCTCGCGAGCACCTTCCCGCCGATCACACTCGGGCCCACACCGTTTCCGCTCCACCCCACGCCATAGACGATGTTCGGGTGCCCGCCGAACCTGCCCAGAAGCGGCAGGCTGTTGGGCGTGCGGTCGATCGGCCCGCACCAGTCATGCGTGATCGGAACCTCGCGCAGTCCTGGATAGGTCCGGCGGAAATCCGCTTCGACGGTGCGGGAACGCCGCGCGTTGCGGTCGAACTCCGGCCCGATCCGGCCGCCGAACGCGATGCCCCAGCCCCCCTTGCCGAACGCGACGCGGCCGCCGCGCGTCACGTGGTAGTAGTCGACCATCATCTGGGAGTCGGTGATGCACTCGCCTCCGGTCCAGCCGAGGGCCTTCAGCCGCTCCGGCGCGGGGGCCGTCATGACCATGTCGCTCGTGATCGCAACGATCGCTCGGGAAAGCTCCGGGATGCCGGCCGCCCAGGCGTTGGCGGCGATGACGAGCTTCTCCGCCGTCAGCGTCCCGAGCGCGGTTCGAATCACCACGGGCCGGCCCCGACGGAACGACCGGACCCGCGTCTTCTCGAAGATCCGGACTCCCGCCTCGAGGGCCACCCGCCGCAGCCCGCGGGCCAGGGCGGCGGGCTGAAC
>JBASRI010000612.1:0-9155 GCA_049273755.1 Thermoanaerobaculia bacterium | reverse complement strand
CTCCTGGACGAAGCGCACGCCCCGCGCCTCGAAGTCGCGAACGACGTGGCTGTTGTGGACGATCTCCCGCCGGACGTAGATCGGGCCGTCGAACGCGTCCAGCGCGAGGTCCACGATCTCGATGGCGCGCACTACACCGGCGCAGAACCCGCGCGGCGAGGCGAGGAGGACCCTGCGGACGGAGCCGGGTGCGCCCGGCGAGGATTCCGAAGTCATGGCGCCGCGACGAATCTCATCGCTCAGTCTCCGCCCGGGCCCGGATCGTCCGGATTCCGTCGAGCTCCCGGCCTCCGTCGCGTCGGAAGAGCGACCACTCCAGGCCGCACTCCTCGCAGTAGGCCTCTCCCGGCTCCGTCGGACGCGGACAGGCCTCGTTGCGGCACCGATCCACGGTCTCCGTGTCGCTCATCGCGCTCCCCCTTTTGCGCCGCCCGCGGGCAGCAGATAGTGAAGGAGCTCCCGCTCGCAGCGCTCCCGGTAGGCGCCGAAGGCCGCCTCCGGGTCCTTTTCCGCCAGCCACTGCATCATCAGCCCGTCGAAGATGGCGCGCATCGTAGAGCCGGCCTCCCTTGGATCGCGCACAACGAAGACGCCGCGCCGCATTCCCTCCTCCGCAATCCCGCCGTCGATCTCGCGGCAGCCGGCGTAGAAGCGCTCGTTGACCTCGCGGAACGCCTCGCGACGCGCCGCCAGACCGCAGAAATCCACGAACGCCCGGAAGAACGCGCGGTTCTTGGAGGGCGAGGGGAAGATCAGAGCCACGAGGGCGCGCACCCGGGCGATCGGGTCGTCCTCGCGGTCCACGGCCTCGCGCATCCGCGTGTGAATCGAATCGATGAGCCAGCCGAAGACCTCGCGGAAGAGCTCTTCCTTGGAGTCGAAGTAGTAGAGGGTGACGCCCTTCGAGACGCCCGCCCGCCTGGCAATGTCGTCGAGGGTGACCTCGGAGAAGCCCTTTTCGGCGACCTCCCGAAAGGCTGCCTTCAGCAGCATGAGGCGGCGCTCGGACTCGGGGGACGCAGCGGTCTTCGCCATTGCTCGAGACTAACCGACCGGTCAGTCAAAAGTCAAGCCACGGCGCCAGGCCGAAGAAACTCCCGACTTACATAGACTTCGAGCATGAAGGTGCGCCTGCTCCACTTCGCTTCGTTTCGAGATGCCGCCGGCCGCGAAGAGGAGCTCCGCGAGCTGCCCGACGGGACCCGGGTCACCGAGCTCTGGGCCGCCCTCGCGCGCGAGGTGCCCCTGTTCTCCCGATTTCCCTCGATGCCTCCGGCCGCCGTCAACCGCGAATACGCCGGGCGCGATGCGGTGCTCCGCGAAGGAGATGAGGTCGCGTTCCTGCCGCCGGTGGCTGGGGGATGAGTGGGACTGCCGTCATGTACCTGACCGGCTCCCCCATTAACGTCGCCTCGCTTCTTCTCGAAGCGCGTGCGAGCGACGGGGCGCTGTGCCTCTTCGTCGGCGTCGTGCGCAATGAGAACCAGGGCCGGACCACCACGGCCATCGAGTACCAGGCCTACGGTCCGATGGCCGAATCGGAGATGGCGAAGATCGCCGCGGGCCTCGCGCGCGATTTTCCGGAGGTCAACGTCCGGATGCGGCACCGCGTCGGGCGGCTCGAGGTCGGCGAGGCGTCGGTCGCGATCGCGGCCGTCTCCCCGCACCGGTCCGAGGCCTTCGCCGCCTGCCGCACCGCCATCGACCGCATCAAGACGACCGTGCCGATCTGGAAGCGGGAGCTCCATCCCGACGGCTCGAGCGAGTGGGTGGATCCAACCGTAGGCGGCAGGCAGTAGGCAGGAGGCCGGTCGCTTTTTTTCCTGCCTCCGGCATCCTGTCTCCGGCCTCGTTTCACTAGTGTCAGAATCCCCCGCAATGTCCCTCGCCAAGGTCATCGGGCCCGACATCGAAGAGCTGATCCGGGAGCATCCGGAGCAGCTCCCCGCCGTGCTGGCGGACATGCATCCGGCGGACATCGCGGAGACCCTGGACGATCTCCCGCGAGAGGACCGGTTGACTGTCTTCGAGGCGCTGCCTCCCGAGCAGGGCGCGGCGGTCCTCTCGGAGCTCAAGGGCGAGAGCCTGCGGCTGATTCTGCATCGCACGTCGCCGGCCAAGCTCGCCGCCGAGCTCGACCTGCTGCCGGCCGACGAGGTCACGTTCCTCCTCGAGCACCTGACGCAGCGCCAGCGCGAGGCGATCCTCGAGAAGATGTCGCCGCGGGACGCCGCCGAAGTCCAGCGCCTGCTGCGCTATCCCGCGCGGACCGCCGGGCGCCTGATGACGGAGAAGTTCGTCAAGATCCGCCCGGAGTGGACCGCCGCCGAGACCCTCGACCACTTGAGGCGCATCGATCCCGAAGTCGAGACGGTGCAGAGCCTCTACGCCGTGGACGACTACGGGCACCTGGTCGGCTACGTCTCGCTGCGCCGCTTGTTCCCCGCGCCGCCCGACCGGAAGATCGCCGACATCATGGAGCGCCGGCTCCTGACCATCCGCGCTGACGCCAGCCAGGAAGAGGCGGCCCGCATGGTCTCGAAGTACGACGTGCACGCCCTGCCGGTCGTCGATGAGCGCGACGCGCTGTTGGGAATCATCACCGTGGACGACGTCATCGACGTCCTGATCGAAGAGCAGACGGAGGATGTCCTCCACCTGGGCGGCGTCTCGGCCACCGAGGAGACGGTCGAGCACGGGTACTTCGCGACGAGCCCCGTTCGCAACGTGCGGCTGCGCTTCAACTGGCTTCTTCTCCTCTTCGTGACCGAGACTCTGACGGGGACCGTCCTGCGGCACTACGAGAGCGAGCTCGCGAAGGTCGTCGCCCTGGCTTTCTTCATCCCGCTCCTGATCGGCACGGGAGGCAACTCCGGGTCGCAAACCGTGACGATGATCGTCCGGGGGCTCGCCGTGGGCGAGATCAAGCTGCGCGACTTTGGGCGGGTGCTGGCGCGCGAGGGGGGCAGCGGGCTGGCCCTCGGGATCCTGCTCGGCATCGTCGGCTTCGGGCGGGCCCTGCTCTGGGGCTCGACGACGCCGCTCGCCCTGACGGTCGGCGTTTCGATCCTTGCGATCTGCGCCTGGGCGAACACCGTCGGCGCATCGATCCCGATGCTCGCCACGCTCTTCAAGATCGATCCGACGGTGATGTCGGCGCCCCTCATCGCGACCCTCGTCGACGCGACCGGGCTGATCATCTATTTCACGATCGCGAAGAATTTCCTGGGCCTGTGACGGCGGTCGCGCTCAGTGTGCGGGCGGCCGGACGACGACCGGCTCGAAACGGTCGTTGTCCGGCCCGAAGTGCTCCAGGAGATAAGCCACGAGGGCGTCCTTCCGGTCTTCCGGCACCGGGGCGCCCCATCCGATCATCTTGGTGACGTTCGCCGCCCACTGTTTCTCGTTCAAGCGCTGCTGCCGGATGATGTCGGCCGAGTGGCAGCTCAGGCAGGCCGAATCGGCGACGGTCTTCACGCCGCCCTCGGGAAGCGCGGCGAGCCTCGTCCCGATCTCCGGAAGCTCCTCGTTCTCGACCCGCGGCGCCGGCGTCGACTGCCCGAGCAAGAGCGCGCCCGCTCCCGCGAGCACCGCGGCGAGCGAGACCGAAAGGGGGGCGAGGCGCCTCACGGCCGCACCGACATCGCGGCCGACTGCCAGGCGTTGTAGAGGTAGCCGCTCTGGTTCCAGATGGGGTCCTTCGGCTGCATGCGTCCACGTCCGTCCGTCGCGCGGGCCCAGAGCGTCGCCGTCCCCGCCGCCCGCGGCGTGTACCGGAACGACCAGAGCCGCCACGCGTAAGGATCGTGGTCCTTGCCGAGCTCGGCCTCGCGCCAGTGCGCGCCGTCGTCGTCCGAGACTTCGACTCTCGCAATATCCGGCGCTCCCGAAAAGGCGAATCCTCGGATCGTCACGGCGGACCCGACGCGGGCGCTCTGCGGTGCTTCGGTGATGTTCGACTTGACGAAGAGCTCCGTGACGGGCTCCATCTCCTCCGGCTTGAACGCGACCCCGGGCTCTCCCGGCTTCTTCGGGAACCGGTACGCCACGTCCATGTAGAAGCCTTTCTGCGCCTGGGCCTGCGGGCTGATGCGCGTGAGCCACTTCATCCAATGGTCGCCGGCCCAACCCGGGACGACGAGACGTGCCGGGGCGCCGTGGAGCGGGGGAAGCGGCTCGCCGTTCATCTCGGTGGCGATCAAGCCGTCCGCGAGGACCTTCTCGAGCTCCAGGCTCCGGTGAAACGGCGGCACCTTGAGCGGGGGATCGTCCGAGCCGAACGCGTGGAGGTGCCGCGCGCTTCCGTTGACTCTCGCCTTCTCGAGCACGTCCTTCACGCGGACGCCCGTCCACCGCGCATTGCCGACGGCGCCATACCGCCACTGCACGCCCGGAACGATGGGCCGGTGCAACGACCGGCCGTTGCCGGCGCACTGCAGCACGCACGTGGTGCCCGCCTGCGGCATCCGCTTCAAATCCGCGAGCGTGAGTCGGAGAGGACGCTCGACCTCGCCATCCACGGTCAAAGCCCACGTCTTGCGATCCGGCATGGTCGGGTTCCAGTGGTGGCGCACGAAGAAGAGGTCGTTTCCCGTGATGTAGGTCGTCAGCTCGTCGAGCGGCGTCTCCGCGTCGATGGGATAACCGTTCAACTGCAGCAGGCGCCGCCGGCTCGCGGGGATCGTCGCCGCGGCCGCGACACCCGCGGCGGCCCAGAGGAAACGCCGGCGGTTCATCCCGTTGGGGGGAAGGTGCGTTCCGAACGGATCGCCCATCGGTGGAAGTCTACAACCGGACCGAAACGGCTGAACCCGCGGTGCCGTTCCTGATAGCATCCCGCGCCTGGAAGTTTCGAGGAGGCCAAATGAGCACCCCCGCCAAGACCCGCGACTGGACGAGCCCGGAGCTCGATTCCGAAGTCATCCATTACCGCTCCGGCGACGGGATTGCCGTGATCGAGATGGACGACCCGCCGGCGAACACGTACACGTACGCCCTGTTGCGGCAGCTCGACGACGCGATCCTCAAGGCGCGTTTCGACGACGACGTCCACGTCATCGTCCTGCGCGGGAAGGGCGATCGGTTCTTCTCCGCCGGGGCCAACATCGGGATGCTCAACGCCGTCACCCCCGGCTTCAAGTACTTCTTCTGCCTCCACGCCAACGAGACGCTGCTGCGCCTCGAGCACACGCCCAAGCTCGTCATCGCCGCGTTGAACGGCCACACCGTCGGCGGAGGCCTCGAGATCGCGATGGCGGCGGACCTGCGGATCGCGCGCAAGGACGCCGGCAAGATCGGCCTGCCGGAGGTCACGCTGGGGGTGCTCCCCGGCACCGGCGGCACGACGCGCCTAGGGAAGATGATCGGCAAGTCGAAGGCCATCGAGCTGATGATCACGGGCAACACGTTCTCCTTCGAGGAAGCGCTCGAAATGGGGCTGGTGAACCAGGTCATCGACGCGACCCCCGAGGAGTGGTGGGAGCAGGTCATGGACTACGCCCGCCAGTTCGTGCCCCCGCACAAGGCCTCGAAGGCCGTCGGACGCATCAAGCGTTCGGTCCAGTCCGGATGGGACCTCCCCCTCGAGTCCGCGCTGGCCATCGAGCGGGAGCTTCAGCAGCTTCTCTTCCAGAGCGAGGACGCCAAGGAAGGCATCGCCGCAAACCAGGAGAAGCGGGTGCCCAAGTTCAAGGGGAAGTGAGCGCCTGAAGACCGATCTCTTCATCGACGGGGCCTTCGTCCCCGCCGCCAGCGGAAAGCGGTTCGCGACGGTCAACCCCGCGACGGGCGAAACGATCGCCGAAGTCGCCGAAGCCGGGAAACCGGACCTCGACCGCGCGGTCGCCGCGGCGCGGAAAGCCTTCGAGTCGGGGCCCTGGGCCTCCATGAAGCCTCGCCAGCGGGGACGGATCCTGACGCGCGCCGCGGAGCTGCTCTCCTCGCGCGCCGAAGAGTTCGGGAAACTCGAGACGCTCGACAACGGCAAGCCCATCTTCGAGGCCGCGAAGATCGACATGCCCGCCACGGCCGAGTGCCTGGCCTACTTCGGCGAGTCCGCCGACAAGCTCTACGGAGAGACCTTCCCCGGCCGGCCGGACGCCTTCCTGATGACGCTGCGGGAGCCCGTGGGGGTCGTCGGCGCGATCACGCCCTGGAACTTTCCGCTCCTCCAGGCGATGTGGAAGATCGCTCCGGCCCTCGCGCTCGGCAACGCGGTCGTGCTTAAGCCGGCGTCTGCCACGCCTCTGACGGCGCTTCTCTTCGGCGAGCTCCTGGCGGAGGCGGGCCTGCCTCCCGGGGCCTTCAACGTCGTGCCGGGCCCGGGCTCGCAGGTCGGCGCCGCAATGGCGGAGCACCCCGGAATCGACAAGATCTCCTTCACCGGCGAGACGGAGACGGGCAAGGCGATCCTGCGCGCCGCGGCCGGAACGGTCAAGCGCGTCTCGATGGAGCTCGGGGGCAAGTCGCCCAACGTCGTCTTCGCCGACGCGGACCTCGACGCCGCGGCCAAGGGCGCGATCAACGCGATCTTCTACGGCAAGGGCGAGCTGTGCTCGGCCGGCTCGCGCCTTCTCGTCGAAGAGTCCGCGCACGACGCTCTGATGGAAAAGGTCGTGGAGCGCGCCCGGAAGATGGCGCCGGGCGATCCTCTGGACCCCAAGACGCGGCTGGGCTCCCTGGTCTCCGAAAAGCAGCGCGACAACGTCGCGCGCTACGTCGAGAGCGGCAAGGCGGAGGGCGCGAAGCTCGTCGCCGGCGGCAACAGGGCGTCCGTCAACGGCAAGGGCGCCTTCTTCGAGGCGACCGTCTTCGACGGCGTGACGCCGCAGATGAGGATCGCGCGCGAGGAGATCTTCGGGCCGGTCCTGGCGACCCTGACGTTCAAGACCGAGGAGGAGGCGATCGCCGTCGGCAACTCCACGATCTACGGCCTGGCGGCCGCGGTCTGGTCGCGCGACATCAAGAAGGCGCTGCGGGCCGCCAAGGCCTTGAAGGCCGGGACGGTGTGGATCAACGCCTACAACTACTACGACCCGGGCCTCCCGTTCGGTGGGTACAAGGAGTCCGGCTTCGGCCGCGAGCGCGGCCGCTACGCTCTCGAGGAGTACACGCAGGTCAAGAGCGTCTGGGTGGACTTGACCTAACTGATCTCGGGTCTCAGGTCGCAAGTCTCAGGTCTCAAGTCAGGAGGAGGCATGGCGCACGTCGGACTGGTGCTCGCGACGCTTCTTGCGGTGCCCAACGCGAGCGCCTCCCCATCCGTCGGTCAGGTCTTCGACGCTCTCGAAGGCGTCCGCGGTTTCCACTCCGTCGCGATCTCTGCCGACGGCTCGCGCGCCGCGTGGTCCCAGAAGGTCCGCGACGCGGAGGGCCGAGACCGGCTGGGACGCATCTCGGTCGCTGCGGTCCCGGGCGGCGCGCCCAGGCCGCTCTCGGCCGCGGCCGACGGCCAGCCCGCCAAGGAGAAGTGCCCGGTCTTCTCGCCGGACGGGAAGACGATCGCGTTCCTCTCGGACGCCGGCGCCCCCGGCCAGAGCCAGGTATGGCTGGCTCCGGCCGCCGGCGGCCCGCCCCGGCGCCTGACGAGCGTGAAGGGCCAGCTCGACGATCCCCGCTGGTCGCCGGACGGAAAGTCGGTCGCCTTCCTGTTCGTCGAGGGGTCCTCGCAGGAGACGGGCGCGCTCGTCGCGCACGCCCGCGATTCGGGAGTCGTCGAGGAGACGCCCGAGGAGCAGCGCATCGCGGTCGCCGACGCGGCGACCGGGCGCGTGGCCGTCACCTCGCCGCCCAACCTCTACGTGTACGACTACGACTGGGCGCCCGACGGGAAATCGTTCGCCGCCGAGGCCGCGAAGGGCTCGGGCACGAACAATTACTGGTTCGCCGAGCTCTACGTCGTGGACCGCGCCACCGGCGCCGCCCGCTCGATCTGGAAGCCGCCGCTCCAGCTCGCGTGTCCGCGCTTCTCGCCCGACGGAAAGTCCGTCGCCGTGATCCACGGGATCATGTCGGATGAGGGCTCCAACGGCGGCGACGTTTACGAGGTACCGGTCTCCGGGGGCGCGGCCCACAACCTGACACCCGGAATGCCCGCCTCCGCCGACGATCTCCTGTGGCGCCCCTCGGGAGAGATCCTGGTTCCGGCGCGCGCCGACGGCGGCTCCGCGCTCTTGTCCCTCGATCCGAAGACGCAGCGCCGCTCGACCCTCTGGAGCGGCGCCGAGTCGCTCCGCGACTTCGCGATCGCCCGCTCGGGAAGCGCCTCGGCCGCAGCCTTCAGCTCCTTCCGCAGCGCCCCCGAGGTCCGCGCGGGGCCGATCGGCGCCTGGAAGCCGCTGACCGCGATCAACGCGGCCGTCAGGCCTTTCTGGGGGGACGCCAGGTCGCTCCACTGGAGCAGCGCGGGCACGTCTGTCCAGGGCTGGCTTCTCTACCCCCTCGCGTTCGATCCGGCGAAACGGTATCCCATGGTCGTCGTCGCTCACGGCGGACCGTCCGGCGCCTCCGACCCGGTCTGGCCGTCGCGCTGGACCGCGACGCTGCCCTCGCAGGGCTACTTCGTCTTCCTGCCCAACCCGCGCGGCAGCTTCGGCTTCGGGGAAGCGTTCGCGCAGGCCAACGTGAAGGACTTCGGCGGCGGGGACCTCGCCGACATCCTCGCCGGCATCGACGCCGTCCTGAAGTCCGCGCCCGTGGACCCCGGGCGCCTCGGCATCACGGGCTGGAGCTACGGGGGCTACATGACGATGTGGGCCGTCACGCAGACGGACCGCTTCGCCGCCGCCGTGGCGGGCGCCGGCATCGCGAGCTGGCAGAGCTACTACGGCCAGAACAAGATCGACACCTGGATGCTCCCTTTCTTCGCAGCCTCCGTCTACGACGACCCCAAGGTCTACGCCAGGTGCTCGCCGATGGAGTTCATCAAGAACGTGAAGACTCCCACGCTCGTCCTCCACGGCGAGCGCGACTCGGAGGTTCCCACGCCGCAGGGCTACGAGTTCTGGCACGCGTTGAAGACCCGCGGCGTGCCCACGCAGCTCGTGATCTACAGCGACGAGGGGCACGCGGTCTCGCGGTCCGAGCACCAGCGCGACATCGTGACGCGGAGCGCCGCGTGGTTCGATCGGTACTTGAAGTGACTCACCCCGTCATCC
>JBASRI010000593.1:0-4505 GCA_049273755.1 Thermoanaerobaculia bacterium | reverse complement strand
GGAGACGGCGGACCGCATCGCCGCCGCCCTGCCGGGCACACCGATCGGCGTGCTCCACGGCCGCCTTCCCCCCTCCGACCGGCAGGTGGTCCTCGCCGACTTCGCCAGCGGGCGCGTGCCGATCCTCGTTTCGACGACGGTGGTCGAGGTCGGCGTCGACGTCCCCGAGGCGACTTTCATGATCGTCGAGAACGCCGAGGCGTTCGGCCTTGCGCAGCTCCACCAGCTTCGAGGCCGGGTCGGCCGCAGCCACCGGAAGTCCTGGTGCGCGCTCGTGGTCGGCAGGGCGGCGACGCCGGAAGCTCGCCAGCGCCTCGCGGTCCTGGAGCGCACCTCCGACGGCTTCGTGATCGCGGAGAAGGACCTCGAGGCTCGCGGTCCGGGCGACCTGCTCGGCACGCGGCAGTCGGGGCTGCCGCCGCTCCGGGTCGCCGATCCGACCAAGGATCTCGCGCAGCTGGCGCAAGCGCGCGGGCAGATCCTCGCGATGCAGGCGGACCGGAAGGCGCTCGTCAGCGATCTGTTCGGGTATCCCTAGGTTGGTCCCAGGTCCCAGGTCCCAGGTCAGACTTGGGACTTGAGACTTGGGACCTGGGACTTCGCGCGGCGCTGCTCGAGCGCCGTGATAGAAGCTCTGCCGCGGAGGGCGATTGAAGGTCTTAGTCACCGGGGGCACGGGGTTCGTCGGGACGTATGTCGTGAACCAGTTGCTGGGGCGCGGCCACGCCGTAGCCGTTCTGGCGCGCGATCCCGGGAAGACGCGGAATCGCTACAACCGGCCGGTCCAGGCGGTGTCGGGAAACGTGCTGGACCCGGAGTCGCTCGCTCGGGCGGCGGCCGGCCGCGATGCGGTCGTGCACCTGGTCGGCATCATCCACGAAAAGGGCGAGCAGACCTTCGACCGCATGCACCGGGAGGCGACCGAGAACGTCCTCGCGGCGGCGAAGGCGGCGGGAGCCCGGCGCTACGTGCACATGAGCGCCATGGGGACCTCGGAGGACGCGCCGTCGGAGTACGGGCGCACGAAGGCGGCGGGGGAGAAGGCGGTTCGCGCTTCGGATCGCGACTGGACGATCTTCCGGCCGTCGGTCGTCTTCGGTCCCGGCGACGGCTTCGTGTCGCTGCTGGCGCCGATCGTGCGCGGCAATCCGGGCTTCATCCCGGTCATCGGGAGGGGCGCGACGCGGTTCCAGCCGGTCTCGGCGCACGACGTCGCCCGGCTCTTCGCCGACGCGCTGGAGAAGCCGGAAACCGTCGGGAAAGCCTACGAGGTTGGCGGCCCGGACGTCCTGACCCTCAACGACATCTACCGCGAGATCGCGGCGGCCGTCGGAAAGCCGCGCAAGCCCCTCATCCACTTTCCGATCTGGTACGGGCGGATTCTCGCGCGCGGCTTCGAGTGGGGGGCGCGCCGCGGCATCTTCGCGGCCCCGCCGCTGACGCGAGACCAGCTCAAGAGCCTCTCGCGCGACAACGCTGCCGACGTCTCGGACACGGTGGCCACGTTCGGAGGCGAGTGGCGCCGCTTTCGCCCGGGGATTTACGAGTACCTCGCGGACGGCCGGCACGATCCCCGCTCGGGCACCGGCGAGGAGGTGGAGCTGGAGAGACGGGCGGTGCTGCGACTCCGTTGAGACGGCCCTAGGGAGCGTTCTTCTTCAGGCGGATCGTTCCAGACGTGGTGCGCACCACGATCTTCTCGCCGCCGCCGTTTAACGTCGCCGTGGCGCGCTGCGAGCCCGAGCGCTTCGAGATCGACAGGTCCGGAAACTCCGAGCGAATCGCGGTGTCGTCGTCGGGCCCCGTCACCACGAGCTCCACCTCGGCCTTGCAGTCGGCCGGCAGCGACAGCGAGACGTCGCCGCCGGAGTTGTGGATCGTGATGCCGCCCTTGATGTCGCGCGAGAGGACGCCGATGCGCACGTCGCCGCCGGCGGTGGTCGCGCGCACGCTTCCGCCCACGGCCGGCACGATGATGTCGCCGCCGGAGGTCTTCGCTTCGAGGTTGCCTCCCACGCGTTGGATGCGGACGTCCCCGCCCGCGGTGTCCGCCAGCGCGGACCCGCTCACCGATTCGGCCCGGATGTCGCCGGCCATGGTGTTCGCCTTGAGGTCCCCGCTGACGGGACCCACGAGGATGTCGCCTCCGAACGTCTTGAGGTCTCCGCCCGCTCCGATCCCCCTGACGCGGATCTCGCCGGAATGCGTCAGGATGCGAACCTTGCCGCTGACTTTCCCGATGCGGTAGCTGCTGTCGGTCGACGTCGAGAGGAAGTCGCCGCTGATGTCCCCGCGAACGATGTCACCTTCCTCGTCGGCTACGGCCGGGACCGGCGGGACCGGCGGATGAGGGGCCTTGGGCGGATACGCCGGGATCGCGGGCGGGGCGACGCGGACGCGGATCTCGGGAACCGTGACGACGAAGGAGCGGCGCTCCGAGACCAGAGGCTTGGCGTCGGCCTCGGACGTTCCGGCGGCCAGCAGCAGCACGGTGCCGTTGAGCGTCTGGACGTGCACGGCCGCGCCGCCCTTGCCGATCGAACCGGAGTACTCGCGGCGGGGGTCCGGCACCCGGATGCGCCGCAACTCCCGCTCATTCTCACGAAGGCTCTTCTCCGCCGCGCGCATCTCCGTCTCCACGTCCTTCATCGACTCGGCGATCTCGGCTTCGAGCTCTTCGACGTCCACCACGGACTCGTCGCCCTCCTGGTCCTGCACGACGATCTTGTGCTTTCGCTCCTTGGTCTTTGCGGACGGCCTCTCGGCCGGCTCCGGGGCCGGCGGGCGGAAGGGGAAGGTCGAGGCGATCGTGCCGTTCATCGTCTCGCCGGAGAAGTCCAGCTTCGCGTCCTTTGGGAGGGTCAGCGTGATGCCTCCGTTGACGGTCTGGAGATCGATGTTTCCGTCCGAAGGCAGCGCCGAGGCCGCGGCCTCGATCTTGCCGTTGACGGTCTGGGCCTGGAGAGTTCCGCGCACGCCGCGGGCGTCGATCGAGCCGTTGACCGTCTCGAGCTGGAGCTCTCCATCGCAGTCGCGCACGCGCACGTCGCCGTTGACCGTCTGGAGCGAGAGATTCACGCCAGGAGGCACGACGATCTCGTAGCGCGCGACGACCTTGCAGTCCCGACAGGAAGCGCCCCTGTGCCGGTCTCCGCCGTTGCGCATGCCGGGCACCCGCGTCTCGAGGCTCCAGCCGTCCTCGTCGTGGCTCTGCCGCACGCTCGTGCCGGCGAGGAGCTCTTCCGCCTTGCTCTTGGTCGGCGCCGAAGCGGTGAACGTGACCACGGCCGAGAACTCGCGGCCGGGCGACGCGAGGAGGTCGCCGGAAACGTTCTCGACCTGAAGCGTCTTGCCGGCGGAGAGCGTTCCGTTGACGCGGTTCACGCGTGTCACTTGCTCGGCCTTGGAGGTCGAGACGAGCATCAGGAGCAGGCCGAGGGCCAGCAGGATCCAGACGGCGAGCCGTCCCGCGCGCGCCGAGGGAACCTCGGGCGCCGCGTCGCGGGCAGGGAACTTCCGCGTGTTCATCGTCAGAGGGAGACGTCCGGTTGTCATGAGAGTTACGCTTCGCCTCCTACGGTTTGTGCGGCGCTCGACGCGCCGACGAGAGCGGAGAATTGTTCCCGGCTGGCTTCCATCATTCCGGCCCCTCGAATTCTCAGCAACCCGCTAGAACGAAATCGCCTTAAGGGCGGACGCCGCCTTCGCCCTTACGAACCCGTTCTCCTGCGGGTCGACCGCCTTCTCACGCAGCGACTCGATCGTGCTCGGATCGCCCGACTGCTTCGCCTCGGCGGCGAGAGCGTCGACCGCGACCAGGCGCACCGCCGGGTTCTTGTCGGCGCGCAGCGACTCCAGGAACACTGCGCGGATCTCGGGCGTCATGCGGAAGGAGGCCAGAGCGTCGGCCGCCTTCTTGCGCACGCCGGGGTTGTCGTCCTTGCGGAGCGTCGTGGCCAGCGCCCCGACGACCTCGGGCGACGCCACGGCGCTCTTCGCGCCGTAGTGCTCGGAGACCATCTCGATCGCGCGCGACTTCTCGCCGTCGGTCTCGGCGTTGCGAGCCACCATGTAGGCCAGGAGCCTCGCGACCTCGGGCTCGTCCGCGCGGCCCGCGACCGTCTGGCGCGAGGTCACGTCGAATCCGATCTCGACGCGGCCGTTCTTGTCGACCGGCCGGTAGGACACGTTGGAGAGGCGCGGGTTGGCGCTCAGGTCGATCCGTTCCGTGCCCGCCGTGGTCGCCTTGATCGCCGCGACCGGCCTCGAGGCGGCGGGGCGGAAGACTTCGCGGGCGGCCACGAACCCCAGGCCCGCGGCCACGAGGAGCGCGGCCGCCTGGAGCAGCGGGCGCACGAAGCGCGGGCGCGGCCGGAACTGGCGAACCCGGCGCCGCAGCGTCTCCTCCTCCAGGAGCGCAAGCGTCTGGCGCCGAAACTCGGCGGTCAGGGTCGCGTCCGGATCCGTCCCCAGCACGGTCCACAGCTCCTCGAGGCGGCTCATCT
>JBASRI010000574.1:0-1530 GCA_049273755.1 Thermoanaerobaculia bacterium | reverse complement strand
GCTCTCGTCGGGCCTCCTGTTGCTCGTGGTTCCCATGGCCGCTCTCTTCGCCGCGCCGCTCTCGCTGGCCTCCATCGGGCGGGTCGCCGGCGGAGTCCTCGCCGCCGCCGGCTCCGCCTTCCTCTTCGCCCGCACGATGTGGGTCCGCGGCGCGGGGTCGCCCGGCATGGGCAAGAACCTCGAGCGCGGCGCCAGCGGTCTCGACGTGCTGACGGTGTTCGGCCTCTTCTTCTTTCTCGCATTCGCCTGGTGGCTGGCGGCGGCCCTGACGCGGTGGAAGGAGCGGGGCGGCGGCGTTCTGCCCCGCTGGATCGCCGGCACCCTCGCGGCCGCCGGCCTCGCGATCCTTGCCGCGCGTGCGATCGACGCCTTCCTCGCCGCCGGAATCGTCCTGTTCCTCGCGGCCGCCGCTCTGCTCGCGGAAGAGAAGGAAGACCGGCTCGCCTTCGGCTTGATCGCCACGGCGTTCTTCCTCGTGCTCTTTCCCCAACACTTCTACATCGCCGACCGGATGAACACGTTCTTCAAGCTTTACCTGGAGGCGTGGGTCCTCCTCTCGATCGCCACGGCCGTCCTCGTGTTCCGGGGGCCCGAGCGGCGGGGGACCTTCGGGAGCTGGGTCTGGCCTGCCCGGATCGCCGCAGGGCTCCTCTTCGCCGCCTCTCTCTTCACGGGGGTCACCGCCGCGCGCGCCGCGGTCAGCCGGCACTTCGCGCCGTACTCCGGGCCATCGCTCGACGGCCTGCGGTACCTCGAGGAGCAGCGGCCCGGAGAGTATCGGGCGGTGCTGTGGTTGAACGACCACGTCCGCGGCACACCCGTGATCCTGGAGGCCCAGGGCCCCTCGTATCAGGACTTCTCGCGGATCACGATGCTGACGGGCCTGCCGACGGTGCTCGGCTGGGATTACCACGTCAAGCAGCGAGGCAACCCGGAGACCGAGATCCAGGCCCGCAAGGACGCGGTGCGGCGGATCTACGAGGCGACCGACGCCGCCCACGTCGAGCCGATCCTGCGCCGGTACCACGTGGCGTACGTTTATGACGGCTGGCTGGAGCGCCAGACCTACTCGCCGGCCGGTCTGAGAAAGTTCGCGGAGGCCAAGAACCTGTTCTCGCCCGTCTACGAGAACCCGCAGACCCGCATCTACAGCGTCATCGGAGGCGACTCCGACGACGTCGTCGCCGCTCCGACCCGGGAGCCGCTGCCGGAGCCGACCCCCGGCGGGGAGCAGCTCGAGCCCGAGGAATCGCCGACGATCCGAAAGAAGGCCGACGGCGGCGATCCGGCCTTCTCCGGCCTGAAGGAGCCGCGCGGCGCCGCCGTGGACGGCCAGTCTCGCATCTGGATCGCCGACTTCGGGCACTCGCGGCTGCGTCTGTTCGACGCCGAGGGCGGGAATCTCGGCGGCTGGGGCGGGCGCGGCGACGGCCCGCACGGGTTCCGCGAGCTCTGCGGCGTCGCGGTCGCGGGAGACACGCTGTACGTGGCCGACACCTGGAACGGGCGGCTCGAGGCCTTCACGCTCGA
>JBASRI010000559.1:0-2693 GCA_049273755.1 Thermoanaerobaculia bacterium | reverse complement strand
GCGTAAAGACAGAGGTACCAGAGGCCGTCGGCCGTCAGGCGGCTGCGTTCGCAGGAGCGGCAGAAGGGGGCGGTCGTCGAGGCGATGATGCCGAAGGTCGTGCCGTCCGAAAGGCGGAAGCGCCCGGCCGGCGCGGATCCCTCTTCCTGCACTGGCTCGATCGGCCCGTAGCGGGAGACCAGGATCTGCAGCATTTCGCGCCGTGAGACGACGGTTTCCGGGGCCCAGCGCGTCGCGCCCCCGACGTCCATGTACTCGATGAATCGGACTTCGGCCTTCCACTTCCTGCCGTACTCGAGCAGCTCCACGAGCTCGTCGTCGTTGACGCCTCGCAGGATCACGCTGTCGATCTTCAAGGGGGAGAAGCCGGCGCGGGAGGCGGCTTCGATGCCGGCGAGCACGCGGACGAGGTCGTCCTGCCGGGTCAGCTCGCGGAACCGTTCGGGCCGAAGGGTGTCGAGGCTGACCGTGACCCGGTGGAGGCCCGCTTCCTTCAACGCGGCGGCGTGCCCAGCGAGCAACACCCCATTGGTCGTCATGGCGAGGTCGCGCAGCGCGGGCTTGCCGGCGAGGATGCGCACGAGCCGCGGAAGGTCCCGGCGCACGAGCGGCTCGCCTCCGGTCAGCCGGACGCGGTCCACGCCCAGACTCGCGAACACGTCGGCGATCCGGCCGATCTCCTCGAAGTGGAGCAGGTCCTCCCGGGGCAGCCAGGCGTACTCGGCCTCCGGCATGCAGTAGGCGCAGCGGAGGTTGCAGCGGTCCGTGACCGAGATCCGGAGGTTCCCGAGCGGCCGGCCGAGCGTGTCCAGGGTCGCCATGGCCGGTCTATATTAGCCGCCTTGAGCATCCGGGTGGCCATCATCACGGTCTCCGACGGCGTCGCAGCCGGGGCGCGCGCGGACCGCGGGGGGCCCGCCTGCGAGGAAGCGCTCCGGATTTCCGGTGTCGAGCACCGGATCGTCTCGCGCGAGACCATCCCCGACGAGCAGAAGCAGGTCGCGCGCGCCGTGCGGGTGCGCGCCGACGCCGGCGAAGCCGACCTGATCGTGCTGACCGGCGGGACCGGCGTGGCGCCGCGGGACCGCACCCCGGAGGGTGTGCGCGAGGTCGTCGACTTCGAGATCCCGGGCCTGGCCGAGAAGATGCGCGCCGAGACCTCGCGCGGATTTCCGGCCGCGTACCTCTCGCGCCAGGTCGTCGGCGTGCGCCGCAAGACGCTGATCGTCGCCCTTCCCGGATCTCCCAAGGGCGCGGCCGACTGCCTGACGGCGATTCTGGCCCTGGTGCCGCACGCCGTCGCGCTGGTGCAGGGGAATCGTCCCGACCACCCCGGCGCCGCGGGCGTCTAGAATCGAGCGGCAATGGACAAGGTCCGATTCGGAATCGACGCTCTCCTGGAAAACCCCTGGCCCGTGGCCGGGCGTCGCATCGGCCTGATCACGAACCAGTCCGGCGTCACTTCGTCGGGGGAGCCGACCTGGAATCCGCTGCGCGCGGCGCAGAACGTGCGGCTGGTTCGGCTCTTCGGCCCTGAGCACGGGCTCGACGGAGGCGCCGTCTACATGGAGTCGGTGGGCGCTTCGATCCACGCGGCCTCCGGGCTGCCGGTCGTTTCGCTCTACGGGGACTCCGCCGAGAGCCTGAAGCCGCGGCGCGAGGACTTCGCGGACCTGGAGGCGATCGTCTTCGACGTGGCCGACGCCGGGAGCCGCTACTACACCTACGTCTGGACGATGTTGCTGGCGATGGAGGCGTGCGCCGGCGCGCGGCTGCGGTTCGTCGTCTGCGATCGCCCGAACCCCATCGGAGGCGCGATCGAGGGCGCGCCCCAGTCGTCGGGATACCTCTCCTTCGTCGGGCTGCATCCGATTCCGGTGCGGCACGGAATGACCGCGGGGGAGCTGGCGCGCCTCTTCGCGGCGGAGCGGCGGCTGGACCTGGATCTCGTCGTGTGTCCGACCTCGGGCTGGGCTCGGGAGATGTCGTACGAGGCGACGGGGCTGGCCTGGGTCCCGCCGTCGCCGAACATGGCCACGCCGGCGACCGCGCTCGTCTATCCGGGGATGTGCCTGCTCGAGGGCACGAATCTCTCCGAAGGGCGTGGCACCGCGCGTCCCTTCGAGCTCTTCGGCGCGCCGTGGCTCGACGGGGCGGCGCTGGCGGAGAGCCTGAACACCCTGGTGCTGCCGGGCGTGCGGTTCGTGCCGCTGAAGTTCCGGCCCATGTTCGACAAGCACGCGGGCGCGACGTGCGGCGGGGCGTTTCTCCAGGTCACCGATCCGGCCGCGTTTCGCCCGTTCCAGACGGGCCTTCGCGTCATCGAGGCCGCGCGGCGGCTGTCACCGCTCGAGTTTCGCTGGCGCACCGCGCCCTACGAGTTCGAGGCGCGGCCCGCGATCGACCTGCTGACCGGGTCTCCGCGCTTCCGCGAGATGGTAGATGCGGGCGGCAACCTGCGGGCGGAGATCGCGCGCCACTACGATGCCGCCCAGCCCTTCGTCGCCCGGCGCGAGCCGTACCTCCTGTATCCGGACCGCAAGCCCGCGGCCGTCGCCTTCGTCGGCGGACACGACACGGGCAAGACGAGCGTCATCGTCGAGCTCGTGCCCCGTCTGCTGGCCCGCGGGCTGCGCGTGGGAACCCTCAAGCACTCGACGCGCGACGCTGCCGACGACGTTCCGGGCAAGGAC
>JBASRI010000386.1:0-2696 GCA_049273755.1 Thermoanaerobaculia bacterium | reverse complement strand
GGGAGGACGTGGACGCGCTGCGCCGCTTCTTCGAAGAGGCCGCGGCGCGGCGAAGGCGGCCGTAGGGCGGCCGCGGGCGAGCTCCGCCCCTACGGATGTTTCTGCGCCCGCACGCTGCGCGCGAGCGCGGCGAATCCGGGCAGATCCAGGCTCTGGGCTCCGTCGGAGAGCGCGGTGTCGGGCCTGGGGTGCACTTCGACGAGGACACCGTGCGCGCCGGCCGCGAGTCCGGCCAGCGCCAGGGGCGCCACGATCGACCGGATGCCGGCCGCGTGGCTCGGGTCCACCAGGATCGGCAGGTGCGTGCGCTCGCGCGCCAGCGCGACTCCGTTCAAGTCGAGCGTGTGGCGCGTCGCGCGCTCAAACGTGCGGATGCCGCGCTCGCACAGGATGACCTGCTCGTTGCCGTCGGCCAGGATGTATTCGGCCGCCGAGAGCCACTCTTCGAGGGTCGCGCCGCCGCCGCGCTTCAAGAGCACGGGCTTGCCGCTGCGCCCTGCCGCGCGCAAGAGAGCGAAATTCTGCATGTTGCGCGCGCCGATCTGGAGGACGTCGGCGTACTTCGCGACCACGGGCACCTCTTCCCAGCTCAGGACCTCGGTGACGATGGGCAGACCCGTCTTCTCGCGCGCCTCCTCGAGGAACTTGAGCCCGCGCACGCCCAGGCCCTGGAAGTCGTAGGGCGAGGTTCGCGGTTTGTAGGCACCCCCACGCAGCATGTCGGCTCCCGCGGCGGCCACGGAGACGGCGGTCTCGAGCAGCATCTCCTCGCCCTCGACGGAGCAGGGCCCGGCAATCAGGATCGGCGTGTCGCCTCCGATCTCCACGCCCCGTACGGTCACTCGCGTCCCTTCGGGCTTCTGCCTCCGGTCGTACAACGGCATGTCGGGCTTGGGCCGGCGGTGCGCGGGCGGCGGCGTGGGCGGCCTCGACGGCGCGGTGCCGTCGCTCCATTCCCGGTAGCTCCCCAGCACCACGACCTTCGTGACGAGCGCCTCGACGGCCTCCATCGCTTCTGCGAGCCGCGGATCGGCGGGGGCGCCCTCCACGTCGACGTAGAAGCGGTAGGTCCAGGGCGCCGTCCGCTCCGGGCGCGACTGGAGCGACGTGAGGTTCACACCGCGCGAGGCGAACGCCTGGAGCGCCGCGGCGAGCATGCCCGGCTTGTGCGGCAGCCAGAGCAGAAGAGAGGTCTTCCGGCGAACCGAGCCGTCGTCCGGCGTGGGCGCGGCCGGGTCTCGCGTGAAGGTCAGAAAGCGCGTCTGGTTGGACGGGTCGTCCTCGATCCGCTCGGCCAGCGCCTCGAGCCCGTAGGCGCCGCCAGCCCCGAGCGGGGCCACCGCCGCCTGGTCGGCTCGACCCTCGCGCGCCACGATCTCGGCGCTCCCGGCGGTGTCCCATTCGCTGACGAGCTCGGCCTGCGGCAGGTGCGCTTCCAGCCAGAGCCGGCACTGCCCCAGGGCGACCGGGTGCGAGAGCACGCGGCGCACCTGATCGAGAGGCGTCCCGGGGATGCCGAGCAGCGCGTGGAACACCGGCAACAGGATCTCGTCGCTCAAGTGCAGGGCTCCGTCGCCGAACGCCTCGTGCAGAAGATCGTAGGTGGCCGTCACCGACCCGAAGAGCGAGTTCTCGATGGCGAGACAGCCGGCCTCGGCGCGTCCGTCACGCACGGCCGAGACGACCTGTTTGACCTCGCGGCAGGACACGATCGCCGCGTCCGGCCACCGCCACTTCGCGGCCGACTCCGAGAAGGATCCGTGGGTTCCCTGGATGGCGACCCTGGCGGCGCTCGACGCGCCGACGGGAGCGGAGGATTGTTTGCGGCTCATGGTCTTTCCTTCGATCCTTCCAAGCCCACTCCTGGGGCTCAAAACAAAAAGCCCCGCCGTTTCCGGCGGGGCCTGCTGCGTTCCGTTTTCGGTGTGCCTACCGCACGCTCTCCGAACCGGACGCGCACGGGGCCGCGCCGGAGCCAGTAAACGAGAGGGTGCGATATCGAGACATCGGCGCAGACGTTACCGCCGTTCGGGCGGGCCAGTCAACCCGACCACCGACCCGACCGACGGCAAACCCGCGGAAGTAGCCGGCGTTCCGGAGCCGCGGGATCCGTGGGGTAGGATCCCAGTCGCTACAGGAGGAACCTTCATGCACCCGACCAAGAACGATCTTCCTCAAAAAGTTCGCGCCAAGGTCGTCGCCGTCCTGGCGGACCGCCTGGCCGACGCGACCGACCTGATGCTGCAAGGCAAGCAGGCTCACTGGAACGTCAAGGGACCCAACTTCATCGCGCTCCACGAGCTCTTCGACAAGGTCGTCGAGTCCGCGGAGGAGTGGGTGGACCTGATCGCCGAGCGCATCGTCCAGCTCGGCGGCCAGGCCGAGGGGACCGCCCAGGCGACGGCCGCGCGCACGTCGCTGGCGCCGTATCCCCTGACCATCGTCAGCGGCACCGACCACGTCGAGGCGCTTTCCTCGTCGCTCGCGGCGTTGGGCAGGAAGATGCGGAGCGCGATCGACAAGACCGACAAGCTCGGAGACAAGGACACGGCCGACGTCTTCACCGAGATCTCGCGCGACGTGGACAAGTACCTCTGGTTCGTCGAGGCGCACAACCAGCGGGCGGAGTAGCCGGATGAGCGCTCCCCGGGGTCGGACCTGGGGGCGCCGCGCGACCGAGCGGGTCAACCCGCGCT
>JBASRI010000383.1:0-6304 GCA_049273755.1 Thermoanaerobaculia bacterium | reverse complement strand
CGTGAGGGTCATGTAGCGGACGCCGAGCGCCGCGTACACGCGCAGCAGCCGCAGATCGTCGTCGATCATGTGGCCGCCTTCCATGCCCATCAGCGCGGCGATCTTGTGCTCCGCGGCCGCCTTTCGCACATCCGCGGCGGTCGTCGCGAGCATCAGATCGTGGGGATGCGTGCGGACCGCCTCGCGCACGGCGTCGATCTGATCGAGCGCACGCTTCACGGCCGTCGGACCGGTGACATCGCTCGGCACCCAGATCGAGAAGAACAGCGCGTCCAGGCCTCCCTCGCGCATGCGCGGGATGTCGATGTTGCCGTTCGTGTTCCGCTTGCCGATGTCGAAGGCCTCGTCGAAGATCAGCCGCTGCGTCGTGTCGGCGTGCGAGTCGACGACGATCGCGCGGTCGTGCAGCCGCTTCGCGCGCGCGGAGATGGGATCTCCTGGCGCCTGCGAAAGCACTGCAACCGGAATCGCCAGAGCTATCGCGCAGAGAACCCTTCGCATTGCGGTCTCGTTTCTAGTCTTACCCCTCGCGCCGCAAGGCGACGATCGGGTTCACTCTGGCCGCGCGCCACGCCGGGATGTAGCTCGCCAGAAGTACAACTGCCATCAGGATCACCGGCACAGCAACAAACACTTCCGGATCGAGCGGTCTCACTCCGTAGAGCAGGCTCGAGATCAGCGGAGCCATAGCTCCCGACAAGATCAAGCCGATCCCCGCTCCGATGCCGGCCAGGCTTGCGCCTCGGCTCACGATCATTCTCCCGATGGTCGAGGGCATGGCTCCCAGCGCCATGCGCACTCCGATCTCATGCGACCGTTGGCCGACCATGTAGGCCAACAGGCCGTAGATTCCCACCGACGCCAGCAGGAGCGCCACCATCGCAAATCCGCCAACCAGCTCCGCGGAGAAGCGGCGCGACGCCAGAGAGCCGTCGATGACCTCGTTCATCGTACGGACGCTGAAGACCGGCAGATCGGGATCGACTGCCTGTATCGCACGACGCATCTGCGGCTCCAGGCTGGCGGCGGAGAGAGACGTCCGGACCGTCACGCTCTTCGAGAGAACCCTCGATCCCGGGAACTGGTAGATCGGTCGGTAGATGTGGGGAGCTCCGGATTGGTCCAGACCGTCACTATTGATGTCCCTGATCACGCCCACCACGATGCACCACGGTGGATTGGCTGCGCCCCTGGTGCTCCTCGTGCTCAGACGGCGGCCAATCGGATCGCGGTCCGGCCAGTAGGTACGAGCCGTGCTCTCATCGACGATGGCGACCGGCTGTTTGCCGGCATCATCGTCTTCCGTGAAGTAACGCCCGTGTACCAACGAGGCCTGCAACGCCTTGAAGTGATCGGGAGTCACGCTGGTGACTTCGGAGAACAGACCCTTGCCCGATTCGTCCGGGCGGTCCTCGATATTGACGACGTATCGCCGCGACGAGTGGTTGACCGGTAAATCGGTCGTCACGGAGGCGGACTCGACTCCCGGGATGGCGCGCACGCGGCGCAAGACCTCCCGCACGAATGCGTTCAGGATCTCGGGCCTGGCGTAGCGATCCATGTCGGGGTTGTTGGGCACCGGCAGGTAGACATTGGCCGCGACGACTCGGGATGGATTGAAACCGGGATTCTCCCGGAGCAGTCCCCAGAACGTGCGCAGGAGCAGGCCCGCTCCCACCATGAGCACCACCGCCAGGGCTGTTTCCGAGGCAATCAACAGAGCGCGTAACCGGTTCGTCTTGGAGCTGGTGCCGGAGCCTCGGGCTCCCTCCCGAACGCCTGCGGCAATCTCGGCTTTCGAGGATTGCAGGGCGGGAACCAATCCAAACCCCAGCCCGGCGAGCAGGGAGATCAGCAAGGCGAAGGAAAGCACCGTCCAATCCACGTGCACCTCGGCCAGCCGGGGAATTGGGACGGGCAGAAACTGGAGAAAATGCAAAGCGGCCATTGCGGTCAGGACACCGACCACGCCGGAGACGAGCGAGAGGATCACCGACTCGGTGAGCATCTGACGAATCATCCGCGCACGGCTCGCCCCCAGCGCCAGCCGTACGGCCACCTCTCGTTGTCTCCCGGAAGCCCGGGCCAGGAGCAGGTTCGCGACGTTGACCGAGGCCAGGAGAACGATCAGCACCACCGCGCCCATCAGGACCAACAACATGGGCCGGACATTGCCCACCAGCGAGTCTTGCAACGGCTCCGCCTCGATCGACCAGCCCGACCCCGCCGGATAGTCGGTCCCGTACTCCGCCCGTAGCCGGGCCGCGAACGCGTCCAACCTCGATTGCGCCTGCTCCAGGCCGATTCCGGGCTTCAAGAGTCCGATCGCTCCCGGAATCATCCGCAGGCTGCGCTCCGGTTTCGGGAAGGGAGCAGCCCTGAATCCGCATGTAATCCAGATTTCGACGTCCGTCGACACCGTGCTGCCCGGATGACGGAATCCCGGCGGGAGAACGCCGACGATGGTGTACGGATCGTTGTCGAGTTGTATCTTTCGCCCCAGGACTCCCGGATCCCTGCCGAACTCGCGGGCCCACAGACCGTCGCTGATGACCGCCGCTTCCGCGAAACCCGGCGTCTCGTCGCCCGGACCAAACACCCGTCCGATGTGCGCGGAGGTGCCGAGCATGGAAAAGTAGTTCGGACTCACCTCCAGCAGCTCGAAGCGTTGCGGGCGCCCCGCGCCGGTCAAGTTCGTCGGGCCACCCTGAGTCGCGGCCACCTGGTCGAAGACCCCCGCCCTGAACCTGAGATCGTCGAATTCTGGAACGGAGAGTCCGATATCCCGCGCGCCCACTCCGCGATTGCTGGCGACGATCTTCACCAGGCGCTCCGGATGGGGGAAAGGAAGCGAACGCAACAGGACCGCGTTCACGATGCTGAAGATCGCGGTGTTCGCGCCCACGCCCAACGCCAGCGAAAGCACCGCGACGACCGCAAAACCCGGACTCTTCCACAGCACCCGCAGTCCGTACCGCACATCCTGCAACAGCGTGGTCATGAGAAACCCTTGGTTGGCTGATCTGGCTGATCTCTTCTTACTTCGACCATGGCGGGACGACACCGTTGGAGCGCGCATAGGCGATCGACTGGCCGAGGTGCTCATGCTGGTCGGCGAAGAGATAGCGAACGGCCTCTTCCTTGGTGAAATCCTTGCCGAACAGTTTCACCGGCGTCTTCAGGTCGGCGTCCGAGAGCCCCTCGATGGCTTTCTGCACGTTTGCGTAGGACGCCTTCAGCGCTTCCTGCAGTTTTTCCGGCTCGCTGACCTGTGCCCCGCCCCGGCCGCTCCCGCCTTCACCTGCGCCCGTCAGCGTTCCGACGAGGAGGCCGTTCTCCTTCACGATCAGGTTGAACACGTCGCCAACGGAACGCACACCCTCAGCGGGCTTCCAGTCGTATTTCCCCGCCATGACCCGCGCCAGGCCAGCGAACTTGTTGGACAGGGTCCCTGCCTCCCTGGAAAGGGCCGCCTGCGTGGTCTGCTTGGTCTGCGCGCCCAGCGGAGCGGGGCCCAGCGCCGCCGCCATCGCCACCGCGGAGGCCATCGTTCTCGTTCGAATCGTTCTCATAGACGTCTCCTGTTCTCGGCTGCGTTCCGATTGCCGTGTCGTCCCTGCGGCCGCGGATCTGGGTTCATGAAGAGCTGGCGCCGATGTGGCGGCGCCCCACTCTTTATGGCGGCGAGCGAATGATTCCGCAAGTTCATAATTCTCACGATGATGTTGATCGTCCGGCACGATTCGGTCATTGCGAGGCTCAGCGGCTGCTCCCCATCACACCGTCCCGCCCGGCGGGTGTCGCCTTACGCCTTGACGACGAGGTCGATCTCGACGCAAGTCCCGAGCGGCAGCTCGGCGGCCGCGATCGTCGTACGGGCCGGAAAGGGCTGACTGAAATACTTTGCGTAGATCCCGTTCACCGCGGCGAAGTCACTCATGTTCTTGAGAAACACACCGGCTCGCACGACATCATCGAAACTCCTGCCGGCCGCCTTCAACACCGCCGACAGGTTCTGGAAGACGCGCTCCGTCTCGGCCACGACGCCCCCTTCGACCACCTTTCCCGTCGCCGGGTCCTGGGCCACCTGTCCGCTCAAGAAGAGGAAGCCGTCGACTTGGATTGCCTGGGAGAACGGGCCCGCCGGCGGCGCGAGCTCGGGGGAAGTAATCGCGGTCTTGCTCATAGAGACTCCTGTGAGCACCGGTTGTAGCGGAATGCCGACAGTTCCACAAGTTCATTATTCTCACTATAATCTTGCTGTCTGCGCACGACTCTGCCATTGGCTGGAAAGAGGAGGGGTCCTTGTTCGATGACTTACACGCCCTCGTCGAGTTTGCCCGGGCTGGGTCCGTAACCGGTGCAGCCGATCGTCTGTATCGGACACCATCCGCGATAACCCGGCAGCTGCAAAGGCTGGAGGCTGCATTGGGTGCCGAGTTGCTCGACCGCTCGGTCAAGCCGCCGCGCCTGAACTCGCTCGGCTCCAGGGTGCTCGAACAGGCCCGAGATCTGTTACAGCGGACGGAGGCGCTGAAATCGATCACATCGAGCGACGCGGAGCCTCACGGCCTCTTGCGCATCGGGCTCTCGCATCCCCTGGCCGACGGGACGCTCATCGGCCCTATTCAGGCGTTGACTGAAAAATACCCCAGGGTCCGACTGCGGCTCTCGACCGAGCTCACCAGTGAACTGTTTCGCCGGCTGCTCGCGGGCGAGCTCGAAGCTGCGGCGGTGCTCTTGCCCGAAGGGAAGACCGCGCCTCCACCTCTTCTGACGAACATCATCGCCAGCGACCGCATGGAGGTCGTTCAGGGCGCCGCAGGCAAGGTGGACGGTAATTGGAAGAGTCTGGGCAAAGCACGCTGGGTGCTCAATCCGCCCGGGTGCCCGCTTCGGGCAAGCCTCATCGATCGGATGGAGCGCGACGGCTTCACGCCAATGATTGCGGCGGAAGTCCACAACATGCATCTGCAGCTGGCATTCGTTCAGTCAGGGTATGGAGTCGGGCTGCTGCCGGCTCGCTTCATTGCCAGGAGCCACTCGATCGACACCGTGAAAGTATTGCGTCCCCCATCGTTTGAGCTGCACCCGTCCGTCGCGGTAGTGCGCGCTGGACAACTCGGCGCCCTGGACAAGGCCGTCGGACTGTTGGAACACGGGATCCGGCAATTGTTCGAGGCAGCTAAACCAAGGAAGCCCGTGACGATGAGGCGCTCGACCGCTTCCGGCAGGCGCGGGAAGCGGTCCTGAACGCAGTCCTGACTGCGCCGCGGCGGCCGGGCTGAGCGATCGCGGTACGAGCACCGTGGACCTTCCGAACCTGATCGCAGTCCAACCGCGCGCGCGTCGATCAGCGATACGAGTCCTTCCGATGCTGAGCCGCCGTGAGAAACACGATGCCTTCGTCGTCGTCGATCTCGAAGAACACGCGCCATTGCCCAACACGAATCCTCCAGGTCGAAGGGTCCCAGTTCTGGAGCCGGGCCGCCGAGGGGGTCCCCCTGGGGTTTACGCGGAGGATCGGATACACGCGGCTCTGGAGGGTCGAGCGGATGCGCCGCGCCGCCGGCGGGCCGAGCGAATCCAGGTCGCGCTGAAATGTTCTCGTCTCGAAGAGACGGTACTCAGGCAAATCGGCCCCGCCGCGCCGCGGCGTCGCGGTGGCCGGTCTTGAGCCGCCGAAGCAGACTCTTGTCGGAGAGGATCTCGGTCATTTCCTCCTGCGAGACGAAGATTTCTTCCGCCGCCCTCTTCAGGGCCGCCGTCTCGATGAAGTTGGACACCGAGCGGTTCTCGGCCGCGGCGGCCTCCTCGATGAGCCGGTAGGCGCTTTCCTCGATACGGACCGTCAGGGTCTTCGCCATGCATCACTCCAATGGCGAAATGATATCAGAGCGATGAAACCCGCGGTCAGTGGTTATTTCCGATTTCGGGGTGCGGAGTTGGCAGGGCGCGCGGAGAGTCAGCGTCGAGCCAAGGGTTTTGTGACAGTCGGCGCCCTCGTGTGACACTCGGTGACGTCCGCCGTCAGAACCCGGTTAGCCGGCTTTGGGAGCAGGTGGTCGCCGGTTCGATCCCGGCCGCCCCGACCATCCGCTCGCATCCGCGGTGCTAGGATTCCGACACCTGCCGGAGGCGTCTTCCATCCTCGGGCCTCGGCAGAAAAGGACTCCCTCGCGACGATGTGGACGTCGGCTGAAGAGGACTTCGCGGGGACCGAGCGCTTCCGGATCCGGCGCCGGCGGGGAGCGGGAGCCTACGGGGTCGTGTACGAGGCCTTCGACCGAGAGCACGGCATCAC
>JBASRI010000550.1:0-4668 GCA_049273755.1 Thermoanaerobaculia bacterium | reverse complement strand
GCTCGTGTAGACGACCTTCGAGACTCCGGCGTCCGCCGCCGCCCGGAGCACGTTCTCGGTTCCGCCGACGTTGGCGCGGTGGAGCCCGCGCGGATCCCTCGTCCACAGCCGATAGTCCGCGGCCACGTGGTAGACGGTCGAGACGCCGGCCGTCGCCTTCGCGATCGACCGGGGCTCCGTCAGATCGCCCTCGACGACTTCGACCTCGAGCCCCGCGAGGTTATCCCGCCGGCTGCCGGGCCTCGCGAGGCAGCGCACCGCGCTGCCACGCGCCAGAAGCGCGCGCACAACGTGGGTGCCGACGAAGCCGGTGCCGCCTGTGACTAAGTCCACCGTCTCAGGTCTCAGGTCTCAAGTCTGAGACGCGAAGGCAGGACGCGGACTTGAGACTTGAGACCTGAAACTTGAGACAGCCGCCGTTCAGGCGGCTAAATTCCAGGCGATCATCCGGACCATGTCGCCCGGATGCTTGGGCAGCTCCATGACGACCGACGCCTCGAAGCCCGAATGCATCAGGCAGTTCTGGCACAGGGGGTCCTTGCGCGACTCCCAGTACTCCCAGTTCGTGCCGTTCCAGAACTCCTCGAAGGTCGGCGACCAGGTCTTGCCGATCAGGTAGCAGGGCCCCTTCCAGCCATTGGGCGTGTACGTGACGGTGGACCAGGGAGAGCACTTGTACTCGCGCAGGCCCGCGGCGAACTCCAGGAACATCGGGGTCGAGGTCAGCTTGAACTTCTTCGAGATCTCGAGCACGCGCTGGAACTTCTTGTGGATCTCGGACTTCGTCAGGAAGATGTCGGCCCCGACGGACTCGTAGTGGTAGCCGGGGGAGACGAGCATCCCTTCGACGCCCATTCCCGTGAGCATCTTGCAGAGCTCTTCGACCTCGTCGACGTTGGTTTCCTTGAAGACCGTCGTGTTGGCCATCATGTGATGGCCGAGCTTGACGCCCTGCTCGATCACGGCGATGGCCTTGTCGAAGACGCCGTCGCGCGCGCAGACGTAGTCGTGCGTCTCCCGCATGCCGTCCAGGTGCACGTTGATCATCAGCCGTTTGTGCGGAGGGATCGTCCCGTAGACGTTCTCGTCCAGGAGCAGCCCGTTGGTGCAGAGGTAGATGTGGCGCTTTCTCTTGATGATCTCCTCGACGAGCTGCGGCAGCTCCGGGTAGATCGTCGGCTCGCCTCCGCAGATGGAGACGACCGGAGCCTCCGAGCGCTCCACGGCCTCGATGCACTTCTCGAGCGACAGCCGGTCCTTGAGCTTGCCGGTGTGGCGCTCGATCGCGCAGCCGATGCAGGCGAGGTTGCAGGTGTAGAGCGGCTCGAGCATCAGGACGAACGGATACCGTTTGTTGCCCCGGATCGCGTTCTTGACCTGGTGCTGGATCATGTCCGTCATGATGTGGGCGGGGAAGCGCATTCAGTTCACTCCGTGATCGAGACGCCGGGGCACGGCATTTTTGCCGTCCCCGGCCCTCCGGGAAACTCCGGTCGTGCCCTCGCGCGCATAGAGCGCGAGCGCCCGTAGCGGAAAATACGTCGCGTAGAGGTGGTAGCGCAAATAGAAGACCTTGGGGAACCCGGTGGCCGTCCAGTGCTCGTCCTTCCAGGAGCCGTCGTACTGTTGGTGGGACAGCAGATACTCGACCCCGCGGCGGACCGCCTCGGAGTCCCGGTCGCCCGTCGAGAAGAGGGCCACCAGCGCCCACGCGGTCTGGGACGGGGTCGAGGGCCCCCGGCCCTTGGCCGAGGGATCTTCATAGGAATGGGGCATCTCGCCCCACCCGCCGTCGGCGTTCTGGCAGGCGCGGATCCAGTCGGCCGTCCTCTGGAAGCGCGGCTCGCGCAGGTCGGCTCCTGCATGCAGGAGGCCCCGCAGGGCCAGGAACGAACCGTAGATGTAGTTGCACCCCCAGCGCCCATACCACGTCCCGTCAGCAAGTTGCTTGCCGTCCACGAAGGCCGCCGCGCGCCGCACGGCCGTGTGGTTGGCGGGCACGCCGATGGCGTGCAGGGCCTCGAGCGCCCGACCTGTGATGTCCTCGCAGCTGGGGTCGATCATCGCGTTGTGGTCGGCAAACGGGATGTACGTCAGGACTTCGTTGTCGCAATCCTTGTCGAAGGCGCCCCAGCCGCCGTCCCTGTTCTGCATCGCCAGCAGCCACGCCTGGCCGCGGGCGATCGCTCCCTGTCGCGAAAGATCGTCGGCCTCACCCGGAAACTTCGCGCGGGACAGCGCGGTCAGGACCTCGGCCGTGTCGTCGGTATCGGGGTACCACTCGTTGGCGTACTCGAAGTACCAGCCGCCCGGCTCGGCCTCGGGGCAGGACTTCTTCCAGTCGCCGACCTTCTTGACCTCCTTGTCCAGGAGCCAGCGCGCGGCCTTCAGCATCGCCGGGTCGTCGGCCGGGGTGCCGCCGTCGGAGAGGGCCTCCATGGCGAGGGCCGTGTCCCAGACCGGAGAGAAGCAGGGCTGGACGTGGAGGGTCTCCTCGTCCTCGAGCTCGAGCCTCTCGAGCTCGCGCAGCTGGGAGGTGAGGCGCGGGTCGTCCATCGCGTATCCCAGGCACCGGAACGCGATGATCGTGTTGATGATCGGCGGGAAGATCGCCCCCAGGCCGTCGGAGAGCGCCAGGCGCTCGTGCATCCACGTCTCGCAGGCCGCCAGAGCCTTCTTGCGGTAGGGCGTGAAGCCCCCCGCCTCGAGACGCTTCAACAGGTGGTCGATCCTCGTGAAGAACCGGCGCCAGTAGCGCTCCTTGCGCGAGCGCGGCACGTGCGGGGCCTTCGGGTGGCGGACGTGGAGCTCTGGAATCGCGGCGAAATCCGGTACCGGGCAGAAGGGCTTGGACGCCCAGATGACGGACAAGGGCACGACGATGCCGCGCGACCACGACGACATCTTGTAGATGTTGAAGACGAAGGAGTCCGGCAGCAGGACGATCTCCGGCGGCACGGCGGGACAGTCGACCCACGAGCACTGCCCGAAGATGGCGAGGTAAATCCGCGTGAAGGAATTACAGGCTTCGATTCCGCCCAGCTCCAGGATCTTGGTGCGGGCGCGGACCATCGGCTCGGAGCTCGGGTCGTCCCCCATGAGCTTGAGAACGAAATAGGCCTTCACTGAGGAGCTGACTTCGGCCGGGCCGCCTTCGTAGATCGCCCAGCCGCCGCCCGGAAGCTGTTTTCTCCGCAGGTGTTCCGCGGCCTTCTTAACTCGGAGCTCACCGGTTCGGCCGAGAAAGTGCAGGGTCAGGACGTACTCGGATTCGAGGATCGTGTCGCCCTCGAGCTCGCCGCACCAATGGCCGTCCGGAGCCTGAATCGAAAGGAGATAGCGCTGCGCGGCCTCGACCGCGTTGCGGACGGAAGCGCGCCGCGCCTGGCTTGGGACGCTATCGGGCCCCAAGCCCGAATCGTTTCGGACGGACATGCTCGTCGAACCTCGATGTCTTCAGGTTTTGCGAACTGGGCGGGATCCCCACCACCTGTGCCGGCACCGGCCCTATTTCGCCCAGGCCTTCGAGTCTATACCATAGGACCCCTGTCCCCAAGAACAGGGGGTTCTCATGATGAAACGCTGTCTCTTCTGGATTTTAGCCGGAGTCGTGGCGACAACCACCTCCTTCGCGGACTCGATGAAGTACTACGCGCTCGAGGTCCGGGGCGGTTCTCGGGTTTTTTCGCTGGATCCGCCGGTCCGCAAGGGCCGGATGTTCGTGTTTCACCGGTACCCGGACGGGATTTACATGAGCCTCTCCGCGACGGAGGTGGAAAAAGTCACGGCGCTTCAGGCCGAGCCGGTGCCGTCGGCCGGAGAGCTCGCTCCGGGGCAAGTCGTCTTCGTCGGGCCCGCGCTCTCGGGACCCAATTTCGTGGCGCCGAAATCCGGAGCGCCTGACGTGGCCGTGTCCTACGGGTCGCCCGACGATTACGGGTACGGGTACTGGGGAGGCGGGTACGTGCCGCCGCTTCCTCCCGGACCGCCCCCGCCACCCCCGCCGCGCGCGCCGTCACGAATCGGCCCCAACGGGTTCCCGATCATTGCCCCTCCCGGCACGCCGGGCTCCGTCCCGCTCCCGATCGGGCCCAACGGGTTCCCGGTGCTTGCACCACCGCCGCGTTAGGTCTCAGGTCTCAAGTCTCAGGTCTCAGGTGGTCCCCACTTGAGACTTGAGACCAGCGGCTAGGGGCGGATCAGCGCCTTGACGACCTCAAGGCGTTCCATGTCCGACAGAGCCTGACCGGCGTCGGCCAGCGGGTACTCACGCGTGATGAGCTCGCGCCACCGGAACCGCGCGTTGTGCCGAGCCATCATCGCCAACGCACGGTGGAGGTGCGAGAACTCGTACCCCCAGCAGCCCAGGATCGTCGCGTGCTTGCGGTTGACGTGGCGGTGCGGATTGAGGGTGGCGTCGCCCGAGTCCGTGTATTGTCCGATGACGACGTAGCGCCCGGCGTCGCGGAGCATCTCGAGGCCCTCGGGCACGGCGGCGGGATTGCCGGAGGCCTCGATCACGACGTCGGCCCCGCGACCCATCGTTCGCTCCCGTACCCAGCGGACGCGGTCTGCCGCGTCGGCGACCTGCGTGATGTCCAGCGTGTCGTCGGCGCCGAGCCGGCGCGCGGCCTCGAGCCGCGCCTTCGGCGCGCCGACGACAAGGAC
>JBASRI010000545.1:0-2017 GCA_049273755.1 Thermoanaerobaculia bacterium | reverse complement strand
AGAACGAGTGGAGAAGGCGTTGAAAGGTCCCTGGACCCTGCCGAACTTCATCACGCTGCTCCGCCTCGCCGCGCTCCCGTTTTTCCTGCTCTCGATCGCCGACGGCCGCTTCGACATCGCGCTTGTGATCTTCGTGGCCGCGGGCGTGTCCGACGGCGTGGACGGATATCTGGCCCGGCACTTCGGGATGAAGTCGGCCCTCGGCGCCTACCTCGACCCGATCGCCGACAAGCTGCTCCTGATGTCCTCGTACCTGTTCCTCGCGATTCCGTCGTATCCGGCGAAGGTGAAGGTGCCGGTCTGGCTGGCGGTGCTCGTGCTGTCCCGGGACTTCCTTCTCCTGCTCGTCGCGCTGCTCATGATCCTGACCTCCGGGAAGAAGGCCTTCCCGCCGACCTGGTGCGGAAAGGTGACGACGGTGACCCTCATTCTCACCGTGCTCATCGTCCTGTGCGCCAACCTGTGGGACTGGCCGCGGCCAATCGTGCTCCTGGCCTTCGGGGCCGCCGCGACGATGACGGTCCTCTCCGGCTTCGACTACGTCTTTCGCGTCGTGCGCGAGCAGCCGCTCGCGACGGCATGATCCGTCTGCGCCTGCTCTCGCGCCCGAGCTGCCGTCTCTGCGAGGAGATGCGGGCCGAGGTGGACCGTCTTCTGGCCTCCGAGGAACGGGAGTGGGAGATCGTGGACGTCGACTCCGACGACGAAATCGCGCGGCGGTGGTCCGACGCGATCCCGGTCCTCTTCGTCAACGGCCGGCTTTTCGCCAAGACGCGGATCCCCAAGCTCGCGCCCCGGGTGCGACTCCTCCGCGCGGCCGCGGCGGACCCCGATTCCCGGTGACCGGCCTGCTTCTCTGGACGGCGTTCGCGGCGGCGAATCCCGGCGCCCCTCCGGGCGTTCTGCTGGAAGAGCTGACGTGGGTCGACGCCGAGAAAGTCCTGACGCCCGAAGCGGTCGTCGTGATCCCGCTCGGCGCCGCCTCGAAAGAGCACGGCCCTCACCTGAAGCTCAAGAACGACCTGATCCTCGCGACCTACTTGAAGGATCGCGTGCGGGAGCGCTCGAGAGTCGTCGTCGCGCCGACGGTCCCCTACAGCTTCTATCCGGCGTTCGTGGAGTACCCCGGCTCGACCTCTCTCTCGCTCGAGACCTCGCGGGACACGATCGTCGAGATCTGCCGCAGCCTCTCGCGCTTCGGCCCCCGACGCTTCTACGTCCTGAACACCGGTGTCTCGACCGTGCGCGCGCTCGCGCCGGCGGCCGAGAGACTCGCCGCCGATGGAATCCTGATGCGCTACACGGACATCCTCAGGGCGACCGAGGCCGTCGAGGCGCAGGTGTCCAAACAGGAGGGCGGCACCCACGCCGACGAAATCGAGACGTCCATGATCCTGTATATGAGCCCGGCCGACTGCGACCTGGCGAAGGCCGTCAAGGACTACCACCCCGGGAAAGGCGGCCTCACGCGCGACCCGAAGAAGGAGGGGCAGACCTACTCGCCCTCGGGCGTCTTCGGCGACGCGACGCTGGCGACAAAGGAAAAAGGCAGGATCGTGACGGAGGCCCTGGTCCAGGCGATCTTGTCCGAAATTGAGGGGCTGCGAACGGCGCCCTTGCCGCGTGGTCCTCTCGCGACGGGGGCGACCCCAAGGTAGACGAGTGCGACGGTGGTGTTTCCTCGCGGCGTCTCTCGCGGCCGCGATCGCCGGCCGATGCGTCGCCGTCGTCGGAACGCCAGCCCCCGGACGACCTCCGGTTCCGATGGTCGGGATCCATGTGCGCCCTCCGGGGCACGGCGGGGTCACGAACACTCCTTCGGTGCCGACGCCGCAGTCGACGCCGACACCCCCTCCAACGCCGACGCCGACTGCAACCCCGACCTCCACGCCCGCGGCGACGGTCTGAGCCAATTGTCCCCGGGCTCCTCCTTCGCTAAGATCGGACCCGATGCGGGCATAGTTCAGCGGTAGAACGCCAGCTTCCCAAGCTGGATGTCGCCGGTTCGATCCCGGTT
>JBASRI010000541.1:0-2478 GCA_049273755.1 Thermoanaerobaculia bacterium | reverse complement strand
CCCCGAGGGCGTGACGCGCCTCCTCGCCCGAGAGGATCCGGTCGGCGAGCGCCAGGCCGCGCATCGCATCCTCCGCGTAGACCACGAGTCCGCCGTATGCGGGCGCGATCCGGTGATCGGTGAACTTCTGGGAGAGCGCCGCGCCGCCGACCAGCATGGGCGCGTCGACGTCTGCCGCCGTCAGGTCCTGCGCCGTCGTGACCATCTGTTGTGCGCTCTTGACGAGGAGCCCCGACAGCCCGATGAGGTCCGGCCGGTGCACCGTGTAGGCCTCGATCAGTTTCTCGGGAGGCACTTTGATGCCGAGGTTGATCACCTCGTACCCGTTGTTGGACAGGATGATCTCGACGAGGTTCTTCCCGATGTCATGCACGTCGCCCTTGACCGTCGCCAGGATCACCTTCCCCTTGCGTGACCCCGATGCCTTCTCCATGAACTGCTCCAGGTGCGAGACCGCCGCCTTCATCGCCTCGGCGGACTGGAGCACCTCGGCCACGATCAGCTCGTTGGCGTTGAAGAGGCGGCCGACCTCTCGCATCCCTTCCATGAGCGGGCCGTTGATGATGTCGAGAGGCGCCATGCCGCCCCCGCGCACGGCCTCGAGATCCTCGACGAGCCCTTCCTTGGAGCCGTCGAGGATGTAGCGCGGCAGTCGCTCGAAGGGCGTGCCGGCCCGTTCGCGCGGCGCCTTGGGAGCGGCGCCCTTCGCCTTGAAGTGGTTGGCGAACGCGGCGACGGGGTCCGCACCGCGGTTCCAAAGCAGGTCCTCGGCGAGGCGCTTCTCCTCTTCCGGGATCGAGGGGTACCGCACGATCTTTTCGGAGTTGACGATCGCCAGATCCAGCCCCGCCTTCGTGGCGTGGTACAGGAAGACCGAGTTCAGGACCTCGCGCCCGGCCTCCGGAAGCCCGAAGGAGACGTTGGAGATCCCGAGGATGGTCTTCGACTCCGGGAAAGCCGACTTGATCAAACGGATCCCCTCGATCGTCTCGACCGCGCTGCCGACGTACTTCTCGTCGCCCGTGCCGCAAGGGAAAACGAGCGGATCGAAGAGGATGTCCTCGGCCGGAACCTCGTACTTCTCGGTCAGAAGGGTGTAGCTCCGCCGCGCGACCTCGAGCTTGCGCTCGCGAGTCACGGCCATGCCGTGCTCGGGATCCTCGTCGATCGTTCCGACCACGAGCGCGGCGCCATAGCGCTGGGCGAGCGGCACGACCGAGCGGAAGCGCTCCTCGCCGTCCTCGAGGTTGATCGAGTTCAGGATCGCCTTGCCCTGGCTCCACTTCAGGCCCAGCTCCAGGACCTTCGCGTCGGTCGAGTCGAGCATCAAGGGCGCCTTGACCATCCGGATCGCGCGGTCCAGAAACGCGTTGGCGTCGGCGACCTCGTCGCGGTCCGGGTCCTGGAGGCAGACGTCGATGACCTGCGCGCCGTTCTTGACCTGGGCGCGGGCGATCTCGGCCGCCGCCTCGAACTGCCCCTCGGCCACGAGGCGCTTGAACTTGCGACTCCCCAGGACGTTGGTGCGCTCGCCCACGAGGACCGGGCGGTTGTCCACGTCCACCTCGAGCACGTCGATCCCCGAGACCAGCGTCTTGGCGTGGATCGCTGGACGGCGGGGCTTGCGGCCTTCCGCAGCGGCCGCGAGCGCCCGAATGTGGGCGGGCGTCGTGCCGCAGCAGCCGCCGACGATGTTGACCCATCCTTCGTCCATGAAGCGCGTCAGATCGCGCGCCAGCTTTTCGGGTGTTTCCGGGTACTTTCCGTCCGGGTCCGGCAGGCCGGCGTTGGGATAGCACGACGTGCGCGTCTTCGCGAGCGCCGAGAGGCCGCGTAGATGATCCGTCATGAACTCGGGGCCCGTCGCGCAGTTCAGGCCGATCGAGAGCAGCGGCGCGTGCATGAGCGACGCGTACAGCGCCTCGACGCCCTGGCCGGCAAGCATCGTCCCCATGGGCTCGATCGTGACCGAGGCCATGATCGGAACCCGCCAGCCGACCTCCGAGAACGCCTGCTCGACGCCGATCAGCCCGGCCTTCAGGTTGCGCGTGTCCTGCGTCGTCTCCAGGAGCAGCACGTCCGAACCGCCGGTGAGGAGCCCGATTGCCTGCGTGCGGTAGTGGACGATCATCTGGTCGAACGTCACGCCGCCCGTCACCGTCATGGCCTTCGTCGTCGGGCCCATCGACCCCGCGACGAAGCGCAGCCGGCCTCCTTCGGACGCCTTCGCGGCGGCCTCCCGGGCGAGCTCCGCGGCGCGGCGGTTGATCTCGAAGGCCTTGTCGGCGAGGCCGTACTCGGCCAGGACTAAGGGCGTGCCGCCGAACGTGTCCGTCTCGACCATGTCGGCTCCGGCGGCGAAGTACTCCGCGTGCATCTGCCGCACCACGTCCGGCCGGGAGAGGACCAGGTTCTCGTTGCACCCTTCGAGCTCGGGCCCGCCGAAGTCCTCCGCCGTCAGGTCTTGCGCCTGCATCC
>JBASRI010000375.1:0-3667 GCA_049273755.1 Thermoanaerobaculia bacterium | reverse complement strand
CCCCCGGCGTTTCCTCGGCGGCGAACCCCAGCGCCGTTCCGACGTCCGCCGCGGACTGCCAGCGCTCGTCGGGATCGCGGGCCAGGCAGCGCCGCACCGTGCGGTCGAGAAGCCGCGGCGTCATCGGCTGGATCGATTCGATGGGCGGCGGCTGCGACGACATGATCGCTGTGATGAGCGAGGCCTGGCTCGACCCCTGGAACGCCTTCCGGCCGGTCGCCATCTCGTAGAGGACCGCGCCGAAGGCGAAGATGTCCGTCCGGGAGTCGGCCTCCTTGCCCTCGAGCTGCTCAGGCGCCATGTACTGGAGCGTTCCCGCGATCGCGCCCTGTCCGGTCAGCTCCGTTTGCTTGAGGTCCGTCGGCGCAGAGGTCAGGTCCGTGGCACGGCCGGCCGCCACCGATTTGCGTGCGAGGCCGAAATCCAGGAGCTTCACGCCGTCCTTCGTTAGCATGACGTTCGAGGGCTTCAGGTCCCGGTGCACGATTCCGGCGCGGTGCGCGCGCTCCAGCGCCTCCGCGATCTGCGAGCCGAGGCGCAGCGTCTGATCCAGGGGCAGTGCGCCTCCGGCGATGCGCGCGGCGAGCGTCTCCCCTTCCAGGTATTCCATTACGAGGTAGTCGATCTCGCCTTCCCGGCCCACGTCGTACAGTGCGCAGATGTTCGGATGCGAGAGCTGCGAGATGGCGCGCGCCTCCCGGTCGAAGCGGCGGCGGAGCTCCGGATCCGAGGACAGGCGCGATGGCAGGACCTTGATCGCCACGACGCGGTCGAGGCGCGTGTCTCGGGCCCGATACACCTCGCCCATGCCGCCCGCGCCCAGCGGCGCCAGAATCTCGTACGGGCCCAGCCGCGCCCCGGCGGCGAGCGTCATTTCTCTCCACCTGCCGGAGCGAGCCGCTCGAGCTCCGAGAACCAGTTCGTCACCAGGTGCAACTCGCGCACGATGCCGGAATCTGGAAGCTGGACCACGGTGAAGAAGCCCTTGCCGTCGGGGGAAACGGCGTAGACCCGCGGATTCGCGGCGCGGAACAGCTCCTCGGGAGCCGAAGGATCGAGCCGTTCACCCGGCGTCACCCGCACGCGGAACAGCTGCTTATCGCTCCTGTAGAAGATCGAGCGCCCGTCTGCGGACCAGTGTGGATCTTGTCCGCCGCCAGCGGCGATTTGGATCTTGCCCTCTCCTCCGGGAAACCTCTCGACGATGACCTCCCAGCTTCCGGTCCCTTTGACGTCGTATGCGAGCCAACGGCCGTCTGGAGAGACGCTGGCGCCGGAGACCGTCCCGGAGACGAGCCGGCGAGGCGCGCCCCCGCCGGCCGGCGCTAGCCACAGGCCGTCTTCTTTGCCCAGGCTGCTGTAAACGAGGGAGCGGCCGTCCGGCGTCCACGCGAGGGGATACACCTCGTCGCCGGGGCGGACGACTTCCTGGGGCTGGCCACTTCCGTCGACCTTCTGGCGAACGACGCTCCAACCCTGCCGGCCCTGGGCCGAGGCCGCAAACGCGAGGCTCTCTCCGTCGGGCGACCAGATCGCGGACCACCCCTGCGCGCTCAGCTTCCCAAGCGGAACGCGCGAACGGACGCCTCGGGCGAGGTCGTAGATCCAGATCGACCCGTCCATCGTTACTACGGCGAGCCTCCGGGAGTCCGGCGAGGGAAACGCCACGCGGCCGAAGACATCCGGCTCGAAGGGAAGAGTTTCGACCTCGCCTTTCTCGGTGACGCGGGCGAGCCGCATGGGCTCGCGGCCGCTTCCCCGGACGGAGCCGGTCGCGTAGACGAGCGAGCCGGTCTCGGACACGGCGAACACGCCTGCGCCGTTGCAGCCGAAGGCCACGTCCCGCAGCACGGCGACCCCGGGACCGGTGATGCGGCGGCTCCGGGCGTCGAACGGGGCCGCGAGGAGCGTGCCGTCCGAGCGCATCATGAGAAGACGCGCATCGGACGCATATCGCGAAAACGACGCATCGCGGCCGAGGGGCTGGAGCGCGCGCGTCCCGGGGTCGAGGATGGCGGCCTCGCCATGGAAGGACGCGTCGTCGTCGGTGACGAGCGCGGCGCCCCCCGGAAGCAGCTGCGGCCACGCCAGCGCGCGAAGCGCCTCCTTGCCGTCCACGAAGACCCTCTCCGCCGACGTATCGGGCTTGCCGCCGTCCGCCGGGATACGCCAGAGACCCTCGGTCGTCGAGGCGGCCACGAGGATCGAACCGTCCTCGCTCCAACTGCCGCCGTAGTAGTCCGGGATGGGCGCGACCGACTGCGTCAAGCCGGTCGAAAGGGAGTACTTGCGGAGCTCCCCTTGCCGCTGGGCGGTCGACATGGAGACGTCGGTGGCGAAGCCGATCCACTGTCCGTCGGGCGAGAAGAACGGCCCTTCGGCGGCATCGCTGTCCGAAACGACTCGGGTCTCGTCCCGATCCAGGCGATGGACCCAGAGCTTCTGCGGCTCGCCTTCTTTCTCGGCCACGAACGCGAGCGTGCGGCCGTCGCGCGAGAGCGCGAGCACGGGAGACGCCCATCCGGAAAGACGCGTGCCGGGAGGCAGCGGGATGATCGCGTGCGTCGCAACCGGAGGCGCAACGCGCGGCGCCCTCTTCGTCCAGCGCGCCGCCGCGAAGCCCGCCGCCAGGGCGAGAAGCACCGCGACTGCCCAGGCGATCGGGAGCTGGCGTCGAATCCCTGCCGCGGGCGCTACCGGCGCTTCGGCGACGCCCTCGACCCAGGCGTCCCCGATGTCGCGGAGTCTCTTCTTAGGATCGCGCTCGAGGCAGCGGCCCAGGAGAAGGCGCACGTTTGCCGGCGTGTCCGGGGGCAACGCCGACCAGTCCGGGTCCTGCCGCAGCACGGCGGCAAGCACGTCCGACACCGTCTCGCCCTCGAAGCAGCGCTTGCCCGTCAGCATCTCGTAGAGCACCGCGCCGAACGCCCAGATGTCGGTCCGCTTGTCCACCACCTTGCCGCGAGCCTGCTCCGCCGACATGTACGCCGCTGTGCCGATCACGACGCCCGCCTGCGTCGCGGCGGCGGTGATCGTCGGCGACGAGGTCACATCCGGCGACGCGCCGTCGCTCGAGAGCGCCTTCGCCAGCCCGAAATCCAGGACCTTGACCTTGCCCTCGGGCGTGAGCTTGACGTTGGCGGGCTTCAGGTCCCGGTGCACGATGCCCTTTTCGTGCGCGGCCTCGAGAGCGTCGGCGATTTGATGCGCGACGGCCAGGGCCTCCTCCACCGGCATCGCGCCCTGCGTGAGACGCTCCGCGAGCGTCTCCCCTTCAACGAGCTCCAGCACCAGCGCCCGCGTCGTCCCCGACTCCTCCAGCCCGTAAATCGACGCGATGTGCGGGTGGTTCAGCGCGGCCAGCACTTGCGCCTCCCGCTGGAACCGCGCCAGCCGCTCCGCGTCGGCCGCGAAGAGCTCCGGCAGAACCTTGATCGCGACGTCGCGATGGAGCTTTGAATCCCGCGCTTTGTAGACCTCCCCCATCCCGCCCGCGCCCAGCGGCGCCAGGATCTCGTACGGGCCCAGGCGGCTCCCGGCTGCAAGTGTCATAGCGTGACCGCTGAGACGATTCTAAGCGGTCGTGCCTACCCCCGTTCGCGGCGCGCGAAGTCTCCCGAAGTCACCGAGGGAGGAGGCTCCGTCGCTCCCGCTTGGTCGGGATCTG
>JBASRI010000500.1:0-4859 GCA_049273755.1 Thermoanaerobaculia bacterium | reverse complement strand
GCGCCGCGGCCGGTATGGTTGGGGCACAGGATTACGCAGGCGCGAGGGATGCGGAGCCGCGCGTAGACGGCAGCCGCGACCGGCCCCGAGTAGACGTAGCCGGCGTGGGGCACCATCGCGCCGAACGCCGGTGCCGTGGGCTGGGTGGAAGCGGCCGCGGAGAGGCGCTCGCGGACCTCCCGTTCCAGGCGATCGGGCCGCGCATCGTAGAAGGAGCCCGCGACCGCGGGGAGGCGCACGCGCACGGGGCGATCGTATGCCCGGCGTGCGGCAGACGGTAGCCGGCAGGCGATCTGAGCTGCGTCCCGTCTTCCGTCCTCCGGTCTCCCTCTCCCCGCGCCGAGAGCCTGTCCGGTGGCGTGAGCCAGATCCTGAGCAAGCTCCCGCGACGACTAGTTCACCAGGAGCGTGGCCTCGGCCGTGGCTCCCGCCAGCTCGACCCGGATGGTGGCGGCGCCGGCCTTGTGGCAGGAGGCGACTCCGGCGGAGTCCACCGTCGCGACGGAGGGATCGGAGGACTTGTAAATCGCGGCCACGTCTGGAATCGCGACGGCGTCCGGGCCGTAAGCGGTGACCTGGAAGCGCTGCGACTCGTTGACGCGCCCGAGGGCCGTCGCGGGCCGCAGCTCCAGCCGCGTGATCGGCCTGATGCCCACGAGCACTTCGGAGGCGCCCTGAACGTCCCCGATCCGCGCCACGATGTTTGTGGTGCCGGGGGCCACCGAGGTCACCCTGCCGTCGGGGCTCACCGTCGCGACTTTCTCGTTGGTCGAGGACCAGACGGGCGCGATGTCCAGCACGGGTCTCTGCTTCGAATCCCGGACGGTGTAGGAGAGGGGCACGGAAACTCCGGCTGGCCCGATCAGCGACAGGGCGGGGGGGGCGATCTCGATCATCTGAACATCGACGACTTCGACGGGCACTTGCGCCGTGACGTCCTCGAACGTCGCCGTGACCGTGGCCTTTCCGGCCTTCTTCGCCAGGACCCGGCCGCCGGGCTCCACCTCGGCCACGGAGGGGTTCGAGGAGCTCCAGGTCGGCATGCCGCCCTCGAAAGGCTGCCCTTTCTTGTCGAGAATCCGGGCCGTCAGGCGTTGCCCGCGCTCGAGGCCGTAGATCTTGAGCTTCTTGGGTGCGACGTCGATGGAGCCCGGCTTGCGGGAGCAGGCCGACACGGCGAGAAGCGCCGCTAGTGTACCGACGATGAACCGGCGGACTTGCATCCCCTTCTCCTCCCGAGAGTTGTGGGATTCAGGATAGCACCGTCTCTACATCCGGCGAAGAATCTGCTGCGCCCGGCGCGCGACGCGGTCGGGGTAACGCAGCGGGTCGTAGACGCGCGGCGACGGGATAACGGCGGCGAGCCGGGCCGCCTCCTCGCGGGAGAGTTCGCGGGCGGCCTTTCCCATGTAGCGCCGGGCGGCGGCCTCGACGCCGAACGTCCGGGGACCGAACTCGATCACGTTCAGGTACAGCTCCAGGATGCGCTTCTTCGAGAGTCGCGCCTCGAGGCGGCGGGCGATCGCGAGCTCGCGGAGCTTGCGCCAGGGTGTGCGGGCGGGCGAGAGGTAGAGGTTCTTGGCGAGCTGCTGGGTGATCGTGGAACCGCCGACCTTGAGCCTGCCCTTCTCCCAGTTCTTCTCGACGGCGCCGCGCAGAGCGTCCCAGTCCACGCCCTCGTGCTCCCAGAAGCGCGCGTCCTCGGCGACGACGGCGGCCCGAGCCATCTCGGGGGCGATGCTGGAGAGCGGGACCGGGATCCAGTCCAGCCGCGTGGGCTTGCCCTCGCGTGCGAGCTGCGCTTTGCGGCGCTCCATGAACGCCGTGGTCTTCGGCCACGACGTCTCGAGGGGACCCACGTCGGGGAGGGTCAGCCAGAACACGATGGCGCCGATCAGTGCCAGACCGACGAGAGGAAACGCGAGGCGTCGAATCAACGCGAAGTCTCAGATCTCAAGTCGGAGCTCGGCTTTTTTACCTGGGACCTGAGACCTGAGACCTGAGACGCTCAGCTCTTCGCCGTCGAGATCGCCCGTCTCAGTTTCCGCACTCCCTCATCCGCCTCGTCTTTGGAGAGGATCAGGTGCGGGCGGAAACGGATGGCGTTGGCGCCCGAAGCCAGGCCCATCATCCCGTTCTCGAGGCAGGCCGCGAGCGTGCGGTCGCGGGTGTCCTTCTCGGGCAGGTCGAAAGCGATGAAGAGGCCCCGGCCGCGCACGTTGGTCATGACGCCCGGGAACTCCCCGGCCAGCTCGCGGAGGCGGCCCTGGAGGTACTCGCCGACGACGCGCGCGTTCTCGATCAGGTTCTCCTCCGCGATGATCTCGAGGTACCGCGCGGAACGGATCATGTCGACGAGATTGCCGCCCCAGGTCGAGTTGATGCGCGAGGAGACCTTGAAGACGTTGTCTGGAATGTCGTCGATCCGGTGGTTGGAGGCGAAGCCGCAGACCTGAGTCTTCTTGCCGAAGACGAAGAGGTCCGGCTCCACGCCCATCTGCTGCCAGCACCACATCGAGCCCGTCATGCCGACGCCGGTCTGGACCTCGTCGAAGATGAGCAGGAACTCCAGCTCGTCGGCCAGGGCGCGCAGCCGGCGGAAGAGCTCGGGACGGAAGTGGTTGTCGCCACCCTCGCCCTGGATCGGCTCGATGATGAGAGCCGCGATGTCGTCGGGGTTGGCGGCGACGGCGGCGCGGATCTCCCGCTCGACGGTCTCCTCGGCGGCGGCGGCCTCCCGCAGGACGTCCTCGGTCACCGGGAAGCGCAGACGCGGACAGGTCAGGCGCGGCCAGTCGAACTTCGGGAAGTACTGGGTTTTCCGCGAGTCGGCGGTGTTCGTCATCGAGAGCGAGTAGCCCGACCGGCCGTGGAAGGCGTTCTTGAAGTGCAGGATCTTCGTGCCCTTCTCGCCCTTGCCGCGGGCCACGCTCTTGCGGACCTTCCAGTCGAAGGCGGTCTTCAGAGAGTTCTCGATCCCGAGCGTGCCGCCCTCGACGAAGAACATGTGGTCCGAGTGCGTCTTCGGGATGGCGAGCGTCGAGAACGTCTCGACGAAGCGAGCGAAGTGCTCCGTGTAAATGTCGCTGGTGGAGGGCTTGGTCAAGGCCGCCTCCATGAGCGCTTCCCGGAACTCGGGGTCGTTCATCTTCGGGTGGTTGTAGCCGATCGGAAGCGTCGCGAAGCAGGAGAAGAAGTCGAGGATCGGCCGGTCGCTCCGCGCGTCGTAGAGGTAGGAGCCCTTGCTGCGTTCCATGTCCATGACGACGTGATAGCCGTCCACCAGGATGTGGCGGGACAGAACGTCCAGGACGTTCTTCGGGGAGAGTTGCTCGCGGGCGATGGTCGACGGCATGGAAGGCTCCTCGTAGGCGCAAAACGGGCGAAAGATCCGGGCGCGGACCCGAGACGCTAGCACTTCCCGGGGCCCGAAAGCAAAAGTGACCGGGGGTCTCGGAAAACGCTAGGAAATGACGGCGGGGACGCGGGCGTCTTCGAGGCTCGCGGCCGTGCACCGATCCTTCCCGTGCTCCTTGGCGCGGTAGAGAGCCGTGTCCGCGGCGCGCAGCAGCTCGTTCTTCTGTTGCTCGACGGAAGCCCCCGCCGTGGCGTGCGAGCGAATCGAGGAGAGCCCGAGCGAAGCGGTGATGACGCCGTGCAGATTCAAGGCCGGCTCATTGAAGCCGTACGGCCGGAAGAGGAACGTCGCGCTGCGGATCGCGGTCCGGATCGCTTCCGCGATCTCCATGCCTTCCTTCAGGTTGTGGCCCGGGAGGATCAGGACGAACTCGTCGCCGCCGTAGCGCGTCAGCGTGGCCCGCTCGTCGGTGACCGTGCGGCGCAGCAGATAGCCGACCTCGCGCAGGACCTGGCTGCCGGCGAGGTGGCCGTGGCGATCGTTGACCGACTTCAGGTTGTCGAGGTCGAGAAAGATGACGCAGCAGTCGCCGCCGTCACGCGAGATGCGGGAGAGCTCCTGTGTGAGTCGCAGGTGGAGGTAGCGCTCGTTGTAAAGACCGGTCAGGCCGTCGCGCTTGGCAACCTCGTAGGCGCGGCGCGCGTCCAGCAGGTTCTGGATCGAGATCGAGGCGTAGTCCGCGAAGATTTCGAGAAGCCGCCGGTCCTTCTCGCGGAATCCCCCCGGGCCGGACCGGTTGACGAGCTCGAGCACGCCGCAGACCGACGCTTCGATGCGGATCGGGACGCAGAGCACAGACTTCGTGTGGAAGCCGTCTTGCAGGTCCAGCGTCGGGTAGAAGAAGGGGTCGTCGACGACGTCGTCCGTCATGTACGCCACGCCGGTCGCGTAGACGTGTCCGACGATTCCGACGCGCGCGTTCATCCGCTTGGCCAGGCGGGTCTCGCCCAGGGCGCCGTAGGTCGCGATGAAGACGAGCTCGTTCTCGAGCCGGTCGTCGGAGTTCTTGGTCATCGGGTCGTCCAGGAGGATCGAGCCCGCTTCGGAAGGAACGAACTCGTTGGCCTTCTGGAGGATCTCGCGCAAGAAGCGGTCCACCTCGATCTCTCCGGTGTAGGCGTAGTACGCCTTGTGCCGTTCGAGAAAGTTTTCGAGGCGACGGTTCTCGAGCGTATAGACCTGCAAAACGGTCATCCCGGCTCGAAAAGTCTACCATCTGATAGCCTCCGCCGCGGTGATCCCCGTCCCGCTTAGCCATGCCGTCACAGCATGATCGGCGACCCGGCCCGGCCCGGCGCCTTCCCGCCCGCAAGCGCTGGGGACAACACTTTCTCGCGAGCGCGGCGATCGCGGAGCGCATCGTGGATGCGGCGCGCGTCGGCGAGGACGACGCCGTTCTCGAGATCGGCCCTGGCGACGGCGCGCTGACGCGCCCGCTCGC
>JBASRI010000374.1:0-3503 GCA_049273755.1 Thermoanaerobaculia bacterium | reverse complement strand
CAGATCCCGAGCAAGCGCGAGCGACGTGCGATAGACTCCCGCCCATTCCCGCGGGAGGCCTCATGACGTATCCCGTCTCGGTCACCGTCAACGGCGCGAGGCGAAAGAACCAGGTCGACGCGCGCCTCCTCCTGGTCCATTACCTCCGCGAGACGCTCGGTTTGACCGGCACCAACGTCGGCTGCGACACCAGCCAGTGCGGCGCGTGCACGGTCCTCATGAACGGCAAGGCCGTCAAGTCGTGCACCGTGCTCGCGGTCCAGGCCGACGGCGCGAAGGTGACGACGATCGAGGGCCTCAAGAAGAACGGGAAGCTGCACCCGCTCCAGGAAGCTTTCTGGGAGAAGCACGGAGCGCAGTGCGGGTTCTGTACGCCGGGCATGATCCTGACCGCCTGCAATCTCCTCGCGTCGAACCCGAAGCCGAGCGAGGCCGAGATCCGGTACGGGCTGGACGGCAATCTCTGCCGCTGCACCGGCTACCAGAACATCGTCGCCGCCGTCCAAGCAGCTGCGGCGCGGATGTAGGGGGCCGCCATGGCATCGCGCATCTTCGGATCCGGAATCAAGCGCGTCGAGGACCCTCGCCTCATCACGGGCCAGGCCAAGTACACCGACGATTTCGTTCTCCCCGGCATGGCGCACCTGGCGGTCGTCCGCTCGCCGTACGCGCATGCCAGGATCAAGGCCATTCGCACGAAGAACGCGGCCGCGATGGAGGGCGTGTTGGGCGTCTTCACGGGCGGGGACATGAAGGACGCCGGGTTCGGCGGAATCCCCTGCGCCTGGGTGGTGCCCGGCTCCGACACGAAGACGCCGGCCTATCCCCCGATCGCCCTCGACCACGTCCGCTACGTCGGCAACGCCGTGGCCATCGTGGTCGCGACCGACCGCTATCTCGCCCGCGACGCCGCCGACGCCGTCGAGGTGGACTACGAGCCTCTGTCGGCCGTCGTGGACGCCGAGAAGGCGACGCAGAAGGGCCAGCCCCAGCTCCACGCGGAAGCGCCCAACAACGTCTGTTTCCACTGGAAGGTCTCGGGAGGAGACGTCGACGCGGCCTTCAAGACGGCCGACGTCGTCGTCAAGGAGCGCATCCTCAATCAGCGCCTGATCCCCAACGCGATGGAGTGCCGGGCTGCGCTGGCGCAATACCTCTCGGACACCGGGGAATTCACGCTCTGGGTCACGTCGCAGAACCCCCACATCGCGCGCTTCCTGCTCTCGCTCGACACGGGAACGCCGGAGCACAAGATCCGCGTGATCGCGCCCGAGGTCGGAGGCGGGTTCGGCAGCAAGATCCCCCACTACCCCGAGGACGCGATGGTCGTCTTCGCGTCCAAGATGCTCGGCGTTCCGGTCAAGTGGACCGAGACGCGCAGCGAGAACTACCGCGCAACGATCCACGGCCGCGACCACATACAGGACGTCGAGATGGCGGCGAGGAAGGACGGCACGATCCTGGCCCTGCGCGCGAAGGTATGGGCGAACCTGGGGGCCTACCTCTCGACGGCCTCGACCGGGATCCCCACCATTCTCCACGGCCTGATGCTTTCGGGCGCTTACGACATCAAGAACATCCACGAGGATGTCTACGGCGTCTTCACCAACACGACCCCGACGGATGCCTACCGCGGTGCCGGGCGGCCCGAGGCGATCTTCATGGTCGAGCGCCTCGTGGAGCTCGTCGCGCAGAAGCTGAAAATGGACCCGGCCGACATCCGCAAGAAGAACTTCATTCCGCCCTTTCTCAAGGGCCACACCGTCGCCACGGGCCTGACGTACGACTCCGGCAACTACGCGGCGGCCTTCGACAAGGCGCTCAAGATGGTGGACTACGCGGCTCTGCGCAAGAAGCAGGCGGAGCGGCGCAAGAAGGGCGAGCACATCGGCGTCGGCCTCTCGACCTACGCCGAGATCTGCGGCCTGGGACCCTCCCAGGTCGCCGGCGCCGTCGGTTTCGGCGGAGGTCTCTGGGAGAGCGCGATCGTGCGCTTCCACCCTTCGGGAAAGGTCGCCGTGATGGTCGGCATCTCGCCGCACGGGCAGGGCGAGGAGACGACCTTCGCGCAGATCGTGGCGAGCCAGCTCGGCGTGGCCGTCGAGGATGTCGAGGTCTCGCACGGCGACACCGCGCGCACGCCCATGGGCTGGGGCAGCTACGGCAGCCGCTCGACCGCAGTTGGAAGTGGCGCGCTCATGGGGGCGATCCAGAAGATCCGCGAGAAGGCCAAGATCGTGACGGCGCACCTGCTCGAGGCGGCCGTCGACGACATCGAGTACGCCGACGGGAAGTTCTTCGTAAAGGGCGCTCCCGCAAAGTTCAAGACGATCCAGGACGTCGCCCTGATGGCCAACGTCGCCTGGAACTATCCCAAGGGCCTGGAACCCGGCCTCGAGGCCTCGGCCTTCTTCGACCCGTCCAACTTCGTCTATCCCTTCGGCGCCCACATCGCGGTGGTGCGCGTGGATGCCGAGACCGGCGAGGTCAAGCTCGAGCGTTACGTCGCGGTGGACGACTGCGGCAAGGTCATCAACCCGATGATCGTGGAGGGCCAGATCCACGGCGGCATCGTCCAGGGCATCGGGCAGGCGCTCTGGGAGGGCGCGGCCTACGATGAGAGCGGGCAGCTGCTGACAGGCTCGATGATGGACTACGCCGTGCCGAAGGCCGACTACTTCCCCAACTTCGAGCTCGGCATGACCGAGACGCCGACCGACGTCAATCCGCTGGGCGTCAAGGGCATCGGCGAGACGGGAACCATCGCCTCCACTCCGGCCGTCTACAACGCGGTGATGGACGCGCTTTCGCCGCTCGGCGTCGTGAAGATCGACATGCCGCTCACGCCCGAGCGGGTCTGGCGCGCCATCCGGGGCGCGCGGAGGTAACGATGTATTCCGCGGACTTCGCGTACTTCCGTCCGAAGACCCTCGCCGAGGCGGCGAAGCTCCTGAAGAAGAACAAGGGCGCGCGCGTCCTGGCCGGCGGCCACAGCCTGCTGCCCGCGATGAAGTTCCGCCTTGCCAACCCGAAGGCGCTCGTCGACCTCGGAGGCATCAAGGGGCTTTCCGGCATCAAGGCGCAGGGGAAGGGCCTGGCGATCGGGGCCATGACGACCCACGCGGAGATCGCATCCTCGGCCCTGGTCAAGAAGGCCTGCCCCCTGCTGGCCGAGACGGCGGCGCAGATCGGCGACATCCAGGTCCGCAACCGCGGCACGATCGGCGGCTCGATCGCCCACGCCGATCCAGCCGCGGATTTTCCGACGTCGCTGGTCGCGCTCGGCGCAACCATCGTCGCGCGGGGCGGCTCGGGCGAGCGCAAGATCCCGGCCGGGAAGTTCTTCGTCGATCTCTTCACCACGGCGCTCAAGCGTGGCGAGATCGTGACCGCGATTCTGGTTCCGGGACTGGGAAGGGGCGCCGGCGCCGCGTACTTCAAGCACCCGCATCCGGCTTCGCGGTACGCCGTCGTCGGCGTAGCGGCCGTCCTCGAGCTCGCGG
>JBASRI010000491.1:0-3145 GCA_049273755.1 Thermoanaerobaculia bacterium | reverse complement strand
GTGGACGCGAGCGCCGCGCGGCGGCTTCCCGCGTCGCCGCCCGAGAGCGAGGCGAGAAAGTCCACCGCGGCCGCGGCGCCGATGATCCCCTCGTGCGAGAGAGTCCCGGTCTCGATGCGCTCGGGGGACCAGTCGGGCGCCGGCTCGAGCTTCGGCACGTCGAGCGCGTCGAAGAGCTCCCGCCGGCCCCAGAGGACACCCAGGTGCGGACCATAGAACTTGTAGGGCGAGCAGGCCAGGAAATCACAGCCGATCTGCCGGACGTCCGGCAGCGCGTGAGGCGCCGAGTGCACAGCGTCCACGAACGCCAACGCGCCGACCGCGTGCGCGAGCGCGCTCGCGGCGGCCACGTCGTTGACCGTGCCCAGGGCGTTGGACGCCCCGCCAATCGCGACGAGCTTCGTGCGCGCATTGACCGCTCGCTCCAGCTCCTGCCAGTCGAGCAGCCCGGTCTCGGGCTCGAGCGGCACCGTGCGGATCGTGACTCCGCGCTCGCGCGCCAGGGCCTTCCACGGATCCACGTTGGCGTGATGGTCGAGCTCGGTCACGACGATCTCGTCGCCCGGTCCCCAGCCGCGCCCGAGCGAGCGGGACAGGTGGTACGTCAGCGTGGTCATGTTCTGGCCGAACGCGATCTCCGAAGGCTCGGCGTTGACGAAGTCGGCCAGGGCGGCCCTCGCCGCCTCGATCGACGCGTCGGTCTCGACCGAGGACGGATAGTGCCAGTGCGTATTCGCGTTGTGGCGGAAGAGATAGTCCGCCATCGACGCCACGACTTCGCGGGGCACCTGCGTGCCGCCCGGCCCGTCGAAGTAGGCCACCGGCGCGCCATTCTCGCTGCGCTCGAGCGCCGGGAACCGTTTGCGGATCGTCTCGACGTCGGCGACGGCGGCCACGGCGGCGCTGGACATGCGGCCGGGAGGATATCGCACGCCGCTTGAACGCCGGCCGGCGTTGCCATACCGTCGCCGCACGATGGTCCCGGTCTCCCCCGCGCACGCGTCCCGTCTGGCGCGCGAGCTCTACGGGCTGGAGGCATCGGCGGAGCCTCTCCCGAGCGAGCGCGATCAGAACTTCCGGCTGCGGTCCCCGCGCGGCGAGTTCGTCCTGAAGCTCGCGGGCGCTGCCGAGCGGCCGGAGGCGTTGGAGCTCCAGGCGCGGGCGCTCACCTGGCTGTCCGAGCGCGACCCGACTCTGCCGGTCCCGCGACTCGTGCGCACGCTCGCCGGCGCCGAGGCCGCGGAGGCGGGCGGACGCCTCGTCCGCCTGGTCACGTATCTTCCCGGCGCCACGCTCGCCGAAGCGAGCCCCCGCTCCCCCGCGCTCCTCGCGAGCCTCGGCGGGTTGCTCGGGCGTTTGGACGCGGCCCTCACCGGCTTCTCGCACCCGGCGGCGCGCGGCCGCGACCTGCTCTGGGACCCGTCCCGCGCGACCGAGGTCATTGCGCACCACGTCGGAGCGATCCGCGACCCGGAGCGCCGCGCGCTCGTCGAGCACTTCGAACGCCAGCGCGAAGCGATCCTCGCGCCGCTTCTTACCCGCCTTCCAACGAGCGTGATCCACAACGACGCAAACGACCGGAACGTCCTCGCGGGCCCGCCGGCGGCCGCCGGCCGGGACCGCGGCGTGGCGGGGCTCCTCGACTTCGGCGACATGGTCGAGGCGTGGACCGTCTCCGAGCTGGCGGTGGCGATCGCCTATGCGATCTTCGGGCAGCCGGACCCGGTGGCGGCCGCCGCCAACGTGACGGCCGGCTATCACGCCGCGCGAGCGCTCCGCGAGGAAGAGATCGAGGCGGTCTGGACTCTGGCCGCCATGCGGCTGTGCACGAGCGTGTGCCTCTCGGCCCACCGGCGCACGGCCGAGGCCGACAACCCCTATCTCCTGGTCAGCGAGGCCCCGGCCTGGGAAGCGCTCGGGCGGATGCGCGAGATCCACCCCCGGCTGGCCCACTATCGGCTCCGGGCGGCCTGCGGCCTCGAGCCCTGCCCGGAGACGCCGGCCATCGCTTCGTGGCTTCGCGCGCATCGCTCCGAGATCGGCCCCGTCGTCTCGGGCGACCTCGCGAAGGCGGTCGTCTTCGATCTCTCCGTGGGGAGCCCCGTGTTCCAGAGTCCGGAGCAGGCGACGGACACGTCCGCGATGACCGCGAAGCTCTTCGGCGCCCTCGCGGCGAAGGGAGCCTCGACCGGGATCGGGCGCTACGACGAGGCGCGCCTGCTCTACACCACCGACGCGTTCGACGGTCCCGCAGGCGAGCACCCGGAGCGCCGGACCGTGCACCTGGCGATCGACCTGTTCCAGGAAGCGGGCTCGCCGGTCTTTGCGCCCCTCCCAGGCCGCGTCCACAGCACGCGCGACAACGCGGCGCGTCTGGACTACGGGCCCACGGTCCTCCTCGAGCACGAGCCGCCGGGCGCGCCGCGCTTTTACACGTTGTACGGCCACCTCTCCCCCGATTCCCTGGCAGACCTCCGTTCGGGGACGCTCGTCGCCCGAGGCCGGCGCATCGGCGCGATCGGCGCTCCGCCCGCAAACGGGGACTGGCCGCCCCACGTCCACTTTCAGGTCATCGCCGACCTGCTGGACCGGGACGGCGACTTCCCGGGTGTGGGCGCCGCGAGCCAGCGCGCGACGTGGCTTTCTCTGAGCCCCGACCCGAGCCTGATCCTCGGCGGGCCAGAGCGGTTCCGCGCTCCCGCGGACGGGACCGACCGCCTTCGCACCGAGCGCCGCCGGCGCCTCGGCCCGTCGCTCTCGGTCTCTTACCGCGCGCCGCTGACGATCCTGCGCGGCGCGGGAACATATCTGTACGACCAGACCGGCCGCGCCTTCCTCGACATGGTCAACAACGTCGCCCACGTCGGCCACGCCCATCCCCGCGTCGTGCGCGCCGGCGCGCGGCAGATGGCGGTCCTGAACACGAACACGCGGTACCTCCACCCTTCGATCCTCCGCTACGCCGCGCGTCTGGCCGAGACGCTGCCGGAGCCGCTGTCCGTCTGTTTCTTCGTCTGCTCCGGAAGCGAGGCCAACGAGCTCGCCCTGCGGCTCGCGCGCGCGGCGACCGGAGGCCGCGGGGTGATCGTCGTGGACGGCGCGTACCACGGCAACACGCAGACGCTCGTGGACGTCAGTCCCTACA